>JAJUIC010000029.1 GCA_029265595.1 Flavobacteriaceae bacterium | reverse complement strand
ATGATCAGGTCCTGAGTATTATGTTCTTTCAGATACTCATTGACTTTCTTAATGATCTCGGCATCATGAGCCCGATTTTCATCCAGCCAGAAAACGGCGGGTACCCCGGTAGCTCGTGCACGGTTGACTGCCAGTTTGACCCAGTCCTGAACCGGGGCATCCTTAGTCTGACAAGCTCTCCAAATATCTCCTTCCTCTACCAGGTGTTCCATTAGTAGATTTCCTGATGCGTCGACCACCTTCACGGTTCCGGCCTGCGGAATTTCAAATGTTTTGTCATGGGATCCGTATTCCTCCGCTTTTTGAGCCATTAGCCCTACATTGGGAACCGTTCCCATGGTGGTGGGGTCAAAGGCGCCATTTTTCTGGCAGAACGCGATGGTTTCCTGATACACATCGGCGTAACTACTGTCTGGAATGACTGCTTTGGTATCTTGTGTTTTACCTTCCGCATTCCACATCTGACCCGAAGTTCGAATCATTGCAGGCATGGAGGCATCGATAATAACATCACTGGGTACATGCAGGTTGGTGATTCCTTTATCCGAATCTACCATGGCAAGACCCGGGCCTTCCTCGAGGGCACGTTTTAAGTCAGCTTCCACCGCCTGTTGCTTATTCTCAGGCAGCTTTTCAATATCCTTTAGTACGGACCCAAGACCGCTATTGGGATCTGCGCCGATCTCTTTGAGATCTGAGGCATATTTGTCAAATACATCTTTAAAAAAGGTTTTTACCGCATGGCCAAAGATGATGGGATCGGACACCTTCATCATGGTAGCTTTCATGTGCAATGAAAATAGCACTCCTTTTTCTTTGGCGTCTTTTACCTGTTCCTGAAGAAATTGCAACAGTGCCTTTTTACTCATGAAGGTTCCATCCAGGATTTCTCCTTTGAGTAGTTCAAGACCTTCTTTTAATACAATTTTTTCTCCGGAAGAAGTATGAAGTTCGATATTGACTTTGGTAGCTTCAGAGACTGTAACTGATTTTTCATTATGATAAAAATCTCCCTGATTCATAGTGGCAACATGAGACTTTGAATCGGGGCTCCATGCACCCATCGAGTGAGGGTTTTTTCGAGCGTAATTCTTTACAGCCTGAGGTGCTCTTCTGTCTGAATTCCCTTCACGTAACACAGGATTTACAGCGCTACCCTTGACTTTATCGTAACGAGCCTTAACCTCCTTTTCTTCATCTGTTTTAGGTTCATCTGGATAGTCGGGAAGATTGTACCCTTTATCCTGAAGTTCCTTAATAGCTCTTTTAAGCTGCGGAATGGAGGCACTGATATTAGGAAGCTTAATTATATTGGCTTCCGGCCGCTTTGCCAGTTCCCCCAATTCTTGAAGTGCATCAGGAACTTTTTGCTCATCACTCAGACGTTCCGGAAAGTTTGCCAGGATTCTTCCTGACAAAGAAATATCTTTAGTTTCTATGTGAACATCAGCGGGCTGAGCAAAAGCCTTTACAATGGGTAAGAAGGAATAAGTCGCCAGAGCCGGCGCCTCGTCAGTCAAAGTGTAGACGATCTTTGCTTTCTGTGTCATATGTTCTGGATTGTTATCTGATTAAACCTCAAAGGTACCAATTTCCTAAGGTATATCATAAGAGCGACCCACAAAACAGAGGTTCTGGAGGGTGCAAATGCCAGCCTTAACCTGCTTATGGAATATGGAGTGGAATTAGCCTTATCAGGTTTCCTTTATTTGAGCTTGGAGGGTGGAAAGCCCTCAAAAAAAAAGAAGCCATTCCGTAAAATTTGAATTTTACAAAATGGCTTCCAGGGAATGACATCTATCAGGATCTATATCCCGGATGACACTCCAGTGGGAAAATCGATCAACCAACTTCCTAGATTGATTTAGAAATTCCCGCGGTTTTATCTTTTTCTGTCTGGCTGTGCAGCGACCAGAGAAAGATGAACCAATCGATGCAAAGAACATCTATATACCATTGAGGAAGACGCCTTGTGTTATCAACCTGAATGATATTGTCATATAAAGATATATCTTATTATCTCATTTACAATAGGTTGCGTGTTAAAAGTTCGCTAAAAATACATAGAGGTTTGGATAGGGTGTGCCCCTGTCAAACCTCACTCCTGTTCGCTCTGTTTTAATGGAGTAAGGCAGAGTGTACCTTACCGGGTCTTTGAAATAGGAGGCCAAAGATGAGCAATCCTGAAATTTGCCACAAAAAAAAGCCGCCCCAATGTGAGACAGCTTTAGTATTGATCCGTAGGAGGTTTCCCTTAATTTCTTTTCTCCCTGATTCGTGCTTTTTTCCCGGTAAGGTTTCTGAAGTAGTAGATTCGAGCTCTACGAACTTTACCTCGTTTGTTAACTTCAATTTTCTGAAGAGCAGGTAAGTTCAAAGGGAAGATACGTTCTACTCCGACAGTACCACTCATTTTTCGGATGGTGAAAGTCTGGGAAGTCCCGGTTCCTCTTTTTTGAATTACCACGCCTCGAAAGAACTGAGTACGGGTTTTGGAACCTTCCGTAATTTCGTAATAGACTGTAATGGTGTCCCCTGCAGCAAATTCAGGGAATTCTTTTTTTGTTACCAGTTCGTCCTGAACTGCTTTAATCAATGAATCCATGTCATTAATAATTAAAATGGTATATCCAAAGCAACATTCACGGTTATCGCCAGAGGTTGATTTAGGCTTGCAAAATTATAAAATTTATTGGTAGTACAAACCTCCCGGAATGAAAACTTTAATTTTCGTCTTCAAGTAAATCCGGGCGAAGTAGTTTGGTTCGCTTATAGGCCTGATCTTCCCTCCATTGTTCGATTTTCGGGGTGTTTCCGGAGGTGAGAATTTCAGGCACTTTCCATCCCTTATATTCAGCCGGTCGGGTATAAATCGGCGGAGCTAATAAATTATCCTGAAACGAATCAGTAAGGGCAGAAGTTTCATTTCCCAGTACTCCGGGAATCAATCTTATAATGGAATCGCAAAGTACTGCCGCTCCAAGTTCACCTCCAGATAAAACGTAGTCACCGATAGAAATTTCTCTGGTAATAAAATGGTCTCTAACCCGCTGGTCAACTCCTTTATAATGTCCGCATAAGACAATCAGGTTTTTCTTTAGAGAAAGTTCATTGGCCATACCTTGCTTTAAGGTCTCCCCATCTGGAGTCATGTAGATGATTTCGTCGTAATCTCGCTGGGCTTTGAGTTCTGACAGACATTTATCAATGGGTTCGATCATCATCACCATTCCCGAGCCCCCACCAAATTGATAGTCGTCCACCTGCTTGTAATTATCTGTGGTATAATCCCGAAGGTTGTGAAGATGGATCTCTACAAGCCCTTTGTCAATAGCCCGTCTTAATATAGAGGCTTCAAAAGGACTTCGCAGGATTTCAGGGACTACGGTGACAATGTCTATTCGCATGATGTTTTCTGTTTCTCTTATGTGAACTTTTCTCAGTCCATTTAAGCTCGAATACTACAAGTCCCTCCAGAAAGTGATTTCAGGAGGGACTCAATGCTTATTACGTTATTCAATTATGCTCCTGCATGTTTATTGCGCTCGTCCTGTAGGAGGCGGCCCATGCGTTGTTCTTTTTCAAGAGCTTTGGCCCGAAAAAGTTCGAATTCAGCCTCCACATCCTCCTGACGTTTTTTGGCCTCTTTGGTTTGCGCATTGCTCTTGGTGAACCGGTAAATAAATACCAATAAGACAAGCACCAGGATTCCTACGATTCCCCACATAATGCCCTGATAAGTTCCTTTATCCACAGGCATTCCCAGAAAGTTGATAGCATCGCGCTCAGCAGTAACCTGGTCGAGCTGGTCCTGCATCTGGGCTAAGTCAGCATTCTGCTGATCAATATTTTCTTCGCGCTCCAGAAGGCTGGCTTCTAATTCTTCGATTTCAGCACGCAGACCAGCAATGTGATTCAACGTGCTCTGCTGTAGGGCGGTGAGTTTTCTCAATTCTACTACCTTGTATGACTGATAGTTATTAGAGCTCTCCATTAGATCGTTAAACTCGGCCTCAATGGGATTGGAAGGGACGGTGTCGCTTTCGGGATCTTCCTGGGCCCAGCCCCCAGCCCCCGTACACAAAGCCAATACAAGTAGGAATGTAAAGGAATTAAATTTCATGATATTTGGGTTTCATTTGTTGCAATATAACCACATCAACGAACCCGTTGTGTGGATATTGCAAAGATGAAAATATTTTTTCGAATGGGAGGAATCCCGATGAAGAATCAACTGCTTTGTTGTGCATCCTCAAATTCAATATCCTCGTCTACCTCCGGATTGAAGGCCTGAATCCATGCGTTTTTGAGGATGTTCAGGATAGTAGTCCACACCGAAGTATCTACCTGTGTGAGGTCACCCTCTAAAGGAGCGCGAGTGGCGAGGGTGTCTGTTCCCTGGTTTTTGAAGATGAATTTAAAGGCCCCTACAAATCCTTCCCAGATTGTTTCAAAAAAACCTGTATCCTCTTCTCCCAGAAGCTCCGTATCGATAAACATCGGTTTGATATAGCCTTTGAGGTAGGCATCAGCAATTGCTACTTCGATAAACAGTTCGAAGGTGCCTCGGGAAAAATCAACTCCGGCAAATTCCAGCGCCATATCATTTAATGCTGTTACATCCGCTTGTTGCAGGCTGAAGTCAATATCCATATCGGGAATTTCCTTCATAAGATTGATCCTTCCGTTTAAAACTACATGGCCATCTCCAAATGAAACCGCCGCAGCCTGTATGGAGGAGGGGAGCGTCTCTTTTTCATCTTGAACATTGCGCAGGTTCGTGGCCTGTAGATTAAGGTGGTGCATCATCAGATCAATTTGTGGGTTGGCAGACATTTGAATAAAACTGAGACTTCCATCACGAACCTCAAGGCGGTTTATGGCTATAGGGACCAGGTCTTTTAGAGCCTCGGTCCAGTGATGAACTTCAGGGTTTTCTCCAGGGGGTTCCTTCTGTTGGTCTTCGAACACATAATTTATCTGGGGTTGATGCAGTTCTATTTCACTTACGATTCGACCCTTTAGAAGCGATTTCCATTCAATTGAAATTTCTGAAGTGGGGAAGTTCAGGAGCGGTTCAGGATGATCTGCATTAGCTTTGTCTAAGGTGAGACCGTGAATACGATATGCGCCCCGCCACAGCCGTAAATCAATGTCGTCAACATGTCCCACGTACCCTGGAATGTCATTTAGGACTTTATTAACATAACGAGTAACGAAATAGGGTAGTAGCAGCCGTGCTACAATTAGTAACACGATGATCACCAGAGGGATAATTATTCTCTTACGTAACCAGAAACTGCGACTCATAAGATAAATTTCGGACTTAAATAACGGAGTGGCTGTTAACCAACTGCCAAAAATTAATTATACATGTTGATAGTTTTTTGTGTCAGTAGTTAAAATGTCATTGAATCTTTTCAACGTTTATTAGCTAAAGTTTATGTTTAGTGGTTGAAGTTTGTGGTTTATATTTACCTTGTAAGTTTTTAATCAATACCTTATAGTCATGGAAAAGCAGAGAAAAGATTCCCACGATATGGGGGAAGGAAGAGAGCGGAATCCACAACAGAGGAATGAGCCTCGCAACAAAGTTGCAGAGAAAGAGCAGCGAAACCAGGATCAGGCTCGAGAGGAGGAGTTCAATCGGGAACAAAGAAATAACGAAGTGAATCCAGGACATCAGCGAACTCCTGAATGGGACCGGGATCAACAGGAGCGTGACGAACGAAACGAACGAGAATCTGATGGTAATATAGATCGTCCCCTTTAGAGGGCAGCGTAAAAGAAATCAAAAGGGCCGCTTGCAGCATCTGCCGCAGCGGCCCTACTGGTTACTTTGAACTGGCCTTTCTTTTTAGTAATAGGTGAATCGTCTTACTTTGGCTATGTATTTTGCCAGGCGGATGACCTGTTGACTGTATCCAAATTCATTGTCATACCACACATACAAAACCACCCGGTCTCCCTCCCGCGACACAATCGTTGCGTGACTATCAAAAATAGCCGGTTGGGCAGAACCTACAATATCACTGGACACCAGCTCGTGGTCCAGGGAGTATTTTATTTGTTCGACCAGTGCTCCTTCAAGCGCGTACTTTTTAATAGTCTCATTAAATGCTGCCTTGGTGGTCAGATTTTCTAATTGAAGATTCAGGATTGCCAGAGAGCCGTTAGGAACGGGAACCCGAATAGCATTGGATGTCAATCTTCCTTCTAAAGCGGGTAAGGCCTGCGCCACTGCTTCTCCCGCTCCTGTCTCGGTGATTACCATGTTCAAGGCTGCAGCTCGGCCCCGACGGTATTTCTTATGCATGTTGTCCACCAGGTTTTGGTCATTGGTATAGGCATGAATGGTTTCAATATGACCCTGAGCAATACCCAGGGAATCCTGTACCGCTTTCAGTATAGGGGTGATGGCATTAGTAGTACAGGATGCGGCAGAAAATATGGATTCCTCATCCGGGTCATAATCCAGGTGATTCACGCCATGCACTATATTGGGGATTCCTTTTCCTGGAGCCGTTAAAAGAACTTTCTCGATTCCATTGGCGGAAAGATGTCTTCCCAGAGATTCCCGATCGCGGTATGCGCCGGTATTATCAATGAGTAGGGCATCTTTAATGCCGTATTGCGTGTAATCAATTGCCTGGGGTTCATCTGCTGAAATGAAATGAACAGAGGTGCCATTAATGATTAGACAGGCTTTGTCCTTCGATAAAGCTACCGTCCCTAAGAAGTCTCCATGTATGGAATCACTGCGCAGCAGGGAGGCTCTTTTTTCCAATACTTCTCTGGTGACCGGACCTCGAGTCACGACTGCACGAAGCCGTAGTTGACTTCCCTTACCAGTGCGCGACATCAGTTCCCGTGCCAGTAACCTTCCAATTCTTCCAAATCCGTACAATACGACATCTTTGGGAGTGACATTGCCTTTCTTTTTTGCTGCTTTAAGTTTGTTGGAAATAAATGAAGTGGGGTTATGGTGTTGGTTCTCTGGCAGATTGTATTCATAGGTGAGTTTTCCGATATCAAGTTTGGCCGGGGGAAAATCCAGCATCTGAATGGCTTCGGCTATTTCAACGGATTCGTAGATGGAGATGGGCTTCCCCACAAACTGTTGAGCATAGTCATGGAGGTTCAGAATCTCACTGACATTCCTGTCGATCAGTTGGTTTCGGAATAACACCAGTTCGATGGACTTGTCATACCACAAATCACTGACTGTTTTGATGAACTGTACCGCAGTTCGCCGCCTACTGGCCTGGGTGGACAATTCCCTTTCGTAAACTTCGTTTGTACTCATGTTTTTGGTTGTTGTATTGCTATTACGGCAAAAATAGCATTTCAAACGTTTTCGTGAAATGTTTCCATCAATTAAAAACAACCGATTCTTCAAGAGCAGTAAAGGCTATGAAAATAAGGAGTTTATCTCTTAAGAAAAAAAAGACCCGCTCCAATTCGAATATGCTTTTCAAATTTGAGCGGGTCTTGTGGTATAAAACGGATTCTTGTGCATCAACCCGAGCTTAATGATTACCGCCAGACATAGGTCTGTTCCTGTCCGTTGGGACCCACAAAAGTCACACTTATGGGGTCGCGAGGATCACGCGTCTGAATGATGCGCTCCACATCCCGAACATTGTGGACGGGCTTATTGTCTATTTCTGAAATAATAATCCCCTCTAAACCTTGAGACTGCATCTGAGGAGTCGTTCCTCTGGTTATGCGTACCCCATGATCCGCTCCCACTTGTCGTAGGTCACTGGCAGAGGCATTTGATACTTCCAATCCAATGGCTGCAATCTGGTATATTTCCTGTTTACTCAGGCGCACATTTACGACCTGCTCTTTTCCATTTCTCAGAACTCTTAGCGCCACCACGTCGTTCGGACGCTTGGAGCCTATGTAACCTGTGAGATCTGCAAATTTTCGAATCTGAATGTTATCTATTTCACGGATCACATCTCCTTCCCTGAGCCCTGCAGCCGCTGCACCAGTTCCTTCTTCCACTTGACTCACGTAAATACCCTGCGTTAAACCTTCAGCCATGTTCTTTGGAAGGTTATTCACATCAGCTCCACGGATTCCTAAAATACCGCGTTGTACGTCTCCAAACTCCAGAATATCTTCCACGATTTTTCGGGCATTATTGGAAGGTACAGCGAAAGAATACCCTATATAACTCCCGGTCTGAGAGGTAATAGCCGTGTTGATCCCAATAAGCTCCCCCCGGACATTTACAAGGGCTCCACCACTGTTACCAGGATTTACCGCTGCATCAGTTTGAATATAGGAAGAAACATTATTGTCCATTCCCAAATCTCTGGATTTGGCACTAATGATCCCGGCTGTTACCGTGGAAGTCAGGTTGAAGGGATTACCCACTGCCAATACCCATTCTCCTACTTCGGCAGTATCCGAGTCGCCAAAGGGCAGATAATCCAGATCTTCCGCATCTATTTTCAACAAGGCAATGTCTGTTTTGGGATCGGCCCCGATAACATCAGCCATATAGTTTTGATTGTTGTTCAGGGTAACCTGAATCTGATTGGCATTCTGGATGACGTGGTAATTGGTGACAATATATCCGTCAGGAGAGACGATGACGCCAGATCCCGTTCCCTGCAAAGCGATACCTGGTTTGAACCCTAGAAAAGGAGACCGCCGGACGGTCATATTTTTGACGTGAACCACTGCATGCACTGATTTGCGTGCTGCTTCCGTGAAATTGGTGTTTATTCCGTCGGCCGGATGATAAGAAACCGGCTGATATGCAGGCAGGGAGGGCAATTCGTTAACTGCTGAAAAATCCTCTTCAAAGAATAATTTGTAGGCTCCTAAAGTAATAGCGCCTCCCAGAATTGAAATCAAAAGTAATTTTCCCAGTTGTTTCATAATTCTTGTTTTATTTCTACTTGAAGGTACGAAATTGGCCAATATTCCATTTTACGGGTCGGTGTGGATAGGCACCTCTCTTGGGGCCTTTGTTCCTTTTGGATGCCGTATTAGTATGTGCTGTAAAAACAATCAAAAATCCTGTTTCCATACCGCAACTCCGTCGGATAAATGTTGTACCTTGGGCACCCTCAAAATTTGAAAATGGAACTTTCTTTTTATAAATATCAAGGAACAGGCAACGACTTCGTACTTATTGACAATCGCTGGAATATCCTAACCAAAAACGATACCAATTTAATAAAGCGCCTTTGTGACAGGAAATTTGGAATAGGCGCCGATGGCTTGTTGTTGTTGGAAAAGCCTGATTCAGAGGAAGTCGATTTCAAAATGGTGTATTTCAACGCCGATGGAAACCTCAGTAGTATGTGTGGAAATGGTGGCCGGTGTATCGTTGCCTTTGCACATTATCTGGAAATAATCGGAAAAGAAACTGTTTTCCAGGCGGTAGATGGCTTACACAAGGCCCGTATTTCTGATCACGATATCGTGAGCCTGGAAATGCAGCAGGTGGACCGGGTTCAAAAGCAGGATGATTATGTATTTCTAGATACCGGGTCTCCTCATCACGTCATTTTTTCAGATGATGTGGAGGTGGTTGATGTGAAATCGCAGGGGGGCGCCATCAGACATAGCGCAAAATATGCTCCCATAGGAGGGACCAATGTGAATTTTGTAGAAGTTATGGATACCCGGGCTATTAAGGTGAGAACTTTTGAACGAGGGGTGGAGGATGAGACGCTTTCGTGTGGTACAGGAGTCACAGCTGCTGCAATTGCGGGTCATACTATGAAACTGCTCACAGCCCCTGAAATTGAAGTTCAGACTCCCGGAGGGCGTCTGAATGTAGCTTTTAAGGCAGATGATAAAGGGTATCGCGATATCTGGCTAAGTGGACCGGCAAAACAGGTTTTTCACGGGACTATTCGGATTTAGATCCTTCCCGGGGATTCGTCATTGTATGCTCTCAAAAATAAGTATCTTGCAGCCTTGAAATACCAGGGGCCTCAAGATTGGATATGAACCGCAACAATACTTCTATCGTGGACTTAAAGGGGAAGAACGTATTCCTACGTGCGTTGGAGCCTGAAGATCTTGATCTTGTTTTCAGAATTGAAAATAACCAGGCCTTCTGGGAGGTCAGTGCAAATAGTACACCCTACTCCCGTTATTTAATCCGGCAGTATCTGGAGAATGCCCACAGGGATATTTACGAGGTTAAACAGCTGCGACTGGTAATTTGTAATACATCCGGGCAGGCAATAGGTCTGGTTGATCTTTTTGATTTTGATCCGAAGAATCGCAGAGCCGCGGTTGGAATTGTTATTGAGGAAGAATCTTCACGAAACAAAGGTTATGGGAAAGAAGCGTTGGAACTATTAGCATCCTATAGCTTTACTCATTTAGCCCTCCATCAGATTTATGCGCATGTAGGAGCTGACAATACAGCCAGCAGAAAACTATTTGAATCACTGGGGTATAAACAGGCGGGAAGGAAAAAAGATTGGAATTTTGTCAATGGTAGCTTCAAGGATGAACTACTATATCAACTAATTAATCATGTATATTAAAAGAATCCTGGTAATCGTATCGCTGTTAGGATTGGTGGCATTAGCTGGTTTTTCCTACTACATCTGGCATGTGATTTTTACCCCCAATACCCGGTTTGAGGCACCGACTGCGGAAATATTTATTCCTACCGGCGCCAATTATCTACAAGTCCGGGAGCAATTGAAACCCCTGTTAGAGGATATAGATGATTTCGATGTGGTCGCGCAGAAAAAGGAGTATGTCAACAACATAAAGCCAGGTCGATATATCATCAAGAAGGGGAGCAATAACAATGATTTAATCAATACTCTTAGAAGTGATAACAGACCCGTCTGGGTCACCTTCAACAATCAGGAGCGTCTGGAGGATTTGGCTGGCAGGGTTGCGCAGCAGATTGAAGCGGATAGTGTGGCACTTCTTCAGGCGATGAAGGACACCGTTTTCTTATCTGGGAATGGTTTCAGGTTGGAAAATGCCCTCAATATGTATGTGCCCAACAAGTATGAATTTTTCTGGAATACCTCAGCAACTGACTTTCGGGAAAGAATGCTGAAAGAATACCAGCGATTTTGGACGCAGGAGCGATTAGACAAAGCTGAGGAAATTGGTCTGACTCCTCATCAGGTGATGGTGGTAGCTTCCGTTGTTCAGAAAGAGACCGCCAAAGTAGACGAACGCCCACGAGTAGCGGGTGTTTATATGAACCGGATTGAAAACGGATGGAAGCTGGAGGCCGATCCCACTGTAATTTATGCCATCAAGGAAAGAACGCAGAATTTTGATACCATTATCCGAAGAGTGCTCTACAAGGATTTGGAATTGGACTCTCCTTATAACACCTATAAATATGCATCCCTTCCACCGGGACCTATTGCCATGCCCGATATCAGTTCCATTGATGCGGTCTTGAATCATGAGGAGCATGATTACTTCTATTTTGTAGCGAATGTGGAGAATTTTGGATACCACAAGTTCGCCAAAACTCTGGCACAACACAATAGAAATAAACAGGAGTATATCAACTGGATCAATCAAACCGGAATTCGCAGATGATATTTGCGAACATCGCAATAAGTTCATTTAAAAAATCAGAATTGCGAAGGCTTCTGTACTCGAAAACGATGAGAGAATCTTAAAATTAAAAGCGAGAGTTAAGAATCCTTTAACAAACCACTTGTTTTACTTTAAAATTTTGTTCTACCTTTGTCCGCTGTAATAGGAAAAATCCTGTAGGATAATTCCGAAAATATACTGGATGAGAAAGAAAATTGTAAAATTTTCCTGGGTCCCTGCTCTTGCGGCCACCATGTTTTATAGCTTTGCTACAAAGGAGGCCATAGCAGAACGATCAGAGATCCTTTCCAATTATTACGTTGCTGAACACAGCGGTATTTCTGGAGCATATTCTTTTGAAGAAGCCCAGGCCTATGTAGCAGAAGAACCTGTTAGCCAATTCACCCCTTTACTGACCAATTCTTACCTGGCTTTCCGCGAAGCGATAGGTTTTCGGGAGTCCGGTGGAAATTATCAGGTTGTCAATCACTTCGGGTACCTGGGCAAATATCAGTTCGGCCTGGGAACGCTCGCCCTGATAGGGGTAACGGATGCTGAAGAATTTTTAAACTCCCCTCCATTGCAGGAAGCAGCTTTTTATGCAAATGCTGCCCGTAATAAATGGATTTTACAACGAGATATTGCCAGATTTCATAACAAAACGATAAATGGTGTTAAAGTTACAGAATCTGGAATCCTTGCCGCGGCCCATCTAAGTGGACCGGGGAATGTCAAGAAGTTTTTGCGTAGTGGGGGGACGATCGGCTTTGAAGACGGGTTTGGAACTTCCCTGCAGGCCTATTTGAAAACTTTTGCCGGTTATGATACCTCTTTCATTGTTCCTGACAGGCATGCCAAGGTGGTTCCTGTCGAGGACCGGGCGTAACCTCACTATCCCTGATCGCGCTGTAAGATGAAAATACAGGGCCTCTTATGAAGCTGAGGCTTGTGTTTTCTCCATTCTGCGGCAGTCCTGGTCTGAATAAATTCGGTGGGTAGGGTAAGGTCACAGGCGATGGAGATTCTGGTGGCAGGATGAAGAACCTGGATCAGCGTTTCCAACATCTTATCGTTTCTATAGGGTGTTTCGATGAAGATTTGCGCCTGATTCTTTTCCATGGAGAGGCGTTCTAAATTCTTTAATTCATTTTTTCGCGCATGCCGGTCAATAGGGAGGTACCCGTTGAAGGTGAAGCTTTGGCCATTCATTCCGGAGCCCATCATGGCCAGTAGGATGGAGGAGGGGCCTACCATTGGAACGACCTGAATACCTTGTCGATGTGCTAAGCTCACCATTTCTGCTCCCGGATCAGCAATTCCGGGACAGCCCGCTTCACTCAGAAGCCCCATGTCTTCTCCTTGGTGGCAGGCTTTTAAATAATTGGGTAAGTCAGCAGGGTCTGTATGCTTGTTCAGCAGGTTTAGTCGAAGACCCGCCTGGGATTTATCAGGAACCAGTTGTTTGATATGTCGGCGAGCGGTTTTCTCATTTTCAACAATGAAATGATCAATCCGTTCCACAAGCTTTATAACGGAAACAGGAAGTACATGGGAAGGTTCTCCTTCTCCTAAGAGTGTAGGTAAGAGATACAGCTTTCCTTTTAACAAATTGGCGCTCACAGGGGGAAGGTTAAGAAGGCCCCTTCAGATCAAGGGGCCTCGAAATAATTAATTAGCTTATTTTCGCTGCAATTCTATCGCATGCTTTATCGAGCATTTCGTAGACGCGGGTAAAGCCATCTTCCTCTCCAAAATAAGGATCCGGGACTTCAGCGTCTTCACCGGGAGTAACTTCATTGAGAATCAGATTCACTTTTTGTTTGTCCTGCTCATTACGGGCCAGGGCCAGCACGTTCTCGTAATTACTTCTGTCCATGACATAAATGTAATCGAATTCATCAAAATCTGAAACCTGAAACTGTCTTCCACGCTGAGTACTGATATCTAGTTTATTTAACTGGGCTACTGCAATGGATCGTTTGTCAGGGGCATGTCCTACGTGGTAATCGCCTGTACCTGCTGAATCTACAAAAACTTTTTCCGGGTCAACTTTGGATTTCAAAATACCCTCAGCCAGAGGGGATCTGCAAATATTGCCAAGACAAACCATAAGGACCTTTTTTTTCTTCATCACTCTTTTTCGTTTTTTAAGCGTTTAATCCAAAAATAAGACTTCTTTCTCACATTGCCCGATTTAAAAGAAAACCGGGCTTTCAGCGCCTGTCTGAAAGCCCGGTCCTCCACGCAATCAAGCGTCGGGATTACATTTCAAATTTCTTTCGAAGGTCCTCTACGAACTTATAGAATTGCTTATCCGTGGAGGCCAGGTTATCCACAGTTTTGCAGGCATGCAGAACCGTGGCATGATCTCTTTTTCCTATCTGGGAACCAATGCTTGCCAAAGAAGCTTTGGTGTATTTTTTAGCGAAAAACATGGCCAATTGTCTGGCCTGAACAATATGTCTTTTTCGAGTCTTGGATTGAAGGGTTTCAACATCCATCTGGAAGTAGTCGCTTACCACCTTCTGAATGTAATCAATAGAAACTTCCCGTTTGGTGTTGCGGACATAATTGTCCACAATTTTTTTAGCCAAATCCAGTGTAATGTCTTTTTTGTTGAAAGAGGAATGGGCTATTAAGGAAATAATGGCTCCTTCCAACTCCCGGATATTGGTTTTTATATTGTTAGCCAGGAATTCGATGATGTCCTCGGGCATATCCACTCCGTCGCGGTATAATTTGTTTTTAATAATCGAAACCCGGGTTTCGAAATCAGGGTGCTGCAGTTCTGCAGATAGTCCCCATTTAAAGCGGGACAATAAGCGATGTTCAATGTCCTGCATATCCACAGGAGCCTTATCGCTGGTTAGAATTACCTGCTTCCCGTTTTGATGCAGGTGATTAAAAATATGGAAAAATACATCCTGAGTACCTGCTTTTCCTGACAACAGCTGAATATCATCCACGATGAGCACATCAATTAACTGATAGAAGTGAATGAAGTCATTTCGGTTGTTCTTTTTGACAGATTCGATATACTGCTGGGTGAATTTCTCAGCAGAAATATACAGAACCGTTTTTTCCGGATACTTATCCTTGATTTCAATTCCGATGGCATGAGCCAGGTGCGTTTTTCCGAGTCCGACCGCTCCGAAAATTAGCAGGGGGTTAAATGAGGTTCCCCCTGGTTTATTTGCCACAGCCATCCCGGCTGAACGGGCCAGGCGGTTGGAATCTCCCTCCAGAAAATTATCAAAGTTGTAATTGGGGTTGAGTTGCGACTCAATCTTCACGTTCCGGATTCCCGGTATGACAAACGGATTTTTGAGTTCAGGGCTTTTATTTTGGATAGGAACATCCACCTCCTGTGACGCTACATTCCCACGTTGCGAACTTGGAATCTTTTCAGTAAAAGGAACTTTGTTCCCATAGGTGTTTTCCATCTTAATGACGTACACCAGTTTCGCATGCTCCCCCAGAACACGTTGCAGGGACACCTTCAGTAGCTTTACATAATGCTCTTCCAGCCATTCGTAAAAGAATTTAGAAGGTACCTGAATGCTCAGAGCCTTGTCGGTAAGCTTGACCGGCTGGATGGGCTCAAACCAGGTCTTATATGCCTGGGGGGTGATATTGTCCTTAATGAACAAAAGACAGCTGTTCCATACCGATTGCGCCGTTTCTGACATTCTTAATTCTAATTTTTTAAGTTGTTTGTTAGTAGTAGTGACATCCATCATCAGACCCAAGGAAATATGTTTTCCGCTGCTTTTGGAAGCAACAAATATGTGAACAAATTACCTGAAAAAAAAACTGCTTCCCACTTGAAAGTTAACAAAAAATTTACCATGTTTAAACACTGGATTAAAATACAAAACCCTTTTAAATTAGGCCCCATATATTCAAATGAAAAGCCATCAGACTAATGTTAAAGTTCGCTACGCCGAAACCGACCAAATGGGCGTCGTTCATCACGGAGTTTACCCTCAATATCTCGAAATGGCCCGTCTTGATTGGCTTGATGCGCTGGGGATTTCTTACAGGGATATGGAAAAAAATGGTGTTATGCTCCCGGTATATGAAATGAAGCTGCAATATCTTCAACCAGCCTACTTTGACGACGAGCTAAAAATTGAAGTCGTTTTAGCAGAAGAACCTCGGGTGCGGATTCGGTTTGTTTATAAGATTTTTAACAAAGAAAATGAATTATTAACAAAAGGCGAAACGACCCTGGTTTTTATGAATTCTGAAACGAAAAAGCCTATAAAATGTCCTCAGTATATCCTGGATAAAATCCATGAATTCTGATGGAGAATGATTAGGGATTTTAAAAAAATAAAACTTAGCTTATTTAAATACACTTCTCCTAAAAAATCAATTATATTCAAAAATAGGACTTTGCTAACTTTCGGTGGTCCAGCTAGAAAATAACATGTGCGTTCCACAACTGGTTCATTTTATCCTTTCGTTCAAACCATATTTCAACGAATTTTGAACTGGTTATAAAATAGGAACTTTACGGAAGCTGCAGGTAAAGGAGGTGCTGAAATTGGTATTTAATTCCCCATTTCACATGGATAAAATAAAAATTATAAGTTCTTTAAAACATCAATTTGCCCCACTTCAAGGGATATAATGGGTTTGTTTGTTTTTCATAGTAGCCGCGCTAATGTTATTCTTTTCCTAACCTGTTTTAAGAGCTTTGGGATTTAGAATATGTTTGTTTCCTCATAAGCCCAGAAATAAAAATGAGAATACTCTTTTATTCGCAGTCTGCCACTGTATATGGTTCTCCTGCTTCCTTGGTTAATCTCGTATCGGGAATGATGGATGTTGATCCGCAGCTGGATATGCTGGTTGTTATTCCAGATCGTGGGCAATTGGCTGAGAAGCTCGAACAGGAGCGAATAAAGTATAAGGTCCTGCCTCATGCCAAATGGGTTTTTAATAACAACCTTTTTCAGCGAAAACTGAGGCAGAATAAACTGTTGGCCCACTTATGGCTGCAGAAAAACAAATTGCAACGTCACCTTTGCAATCTTCGGCATAAAGCAAAACACCAACGTCTTATAGAGGTGTTTAAACCTGATATTATCTATGTGAACTCTTCTATTGCACCTATGGGTTGCTATATGGCTATTGAGAACAAAATTCCTTTTATATGGCACCACCGGGAGACTGTCAATGATCCAGTCACCGGGTTTTATCTTGACAATACCCGATCTTATCGGAAATGCTCGTCCAAAGCGGCGCTGCATCTACATCCTTCTAATTTTTTGAGGGAGAAATACCTGCAATTTCCCGGAGTCAATCATAAAGTGATTTATAACGGTGTGCCTGATGCTCCGGTTCGTACCAGGGAGAGGACCGTCGATGCACCGGTTCGGTTTGGTATGGTAGGGAGGATTAATTCTCAAAAGGGTCAACGGGAGGTCCTCCAGGTTTTTAAAGACTTGCCCCAGACACATGAAAGTTATGAAGTTCACGTGTTTGGCAGCGGGCCAAACCACCTGGTGGATGAGTTGAAGAAGGATTTTGCAGATCCCAGGGTATTCTTTCGAGGATTTCAGGAGAAGCCGGTGGTATATGACGACCTGGATTATCTAATTGTGAGTGGCCGCCATGAGAGTTTTGGCAGGGTAGTAGCGGAGGCCAATGCTCGCGGAATTCCAGTAATAGCAATTAAATCTGGAGCACTGGAAGAAACGGTAAGAGATGGTGAAAACGGATTCCTGTATGAATCGCAGCAGGATCTATCCCGGATTTTACAGCGATTGCTCACGGGAATTTCCGAAGATTTTTACTGGATTCTTTCCAAAAAAGCCCGGCAATATTACCTCGACCACTTCTCTATTGAAAAATGTGCCCGCGCAGTCTATAAAGAGCTCTCGAAACTAGGAGGGAAAGTCTAAGGCCTGCTTGAATCCTAAACCCGGTTACCTGTAAATCTACACCGCTCCGTTTCTCAGGAAATAAAAGGCTCTGCGCATCAGTAAGACCTGTCTGCGAATTCTGTTGACCGGGCT
>JAJUIC010000069.1 GCA_029265595.1 Flavobacteriaceae bacterium | reverse complement strand
TCGAAATGATACACCAACGCATTGATCAGGGTTCCACTATAGTTGCCATGGCCAGGATGTACCACCATTCCAGCTGGTTTGTTTACTACCAGAAGCGTATCGTCTTCATATACAATATCGAGCGGAATATTTTCCGGAGTCAGTAAAAACTCATAAGGAGGATGCGTGAACATTACCTGAACGACATCCCCCGGCTTTACCTTATAATTCGATTTGACGGGCTGATCATTTACAAAGATGTTTCCTTCTTTGGCCGCAGTCTGAATTTTATTCCTTGTGGCTTTTTCGATGTAATTCATCAGGTATTTGTCAACCCGCAGGGGTTGCTGACCTTTGTCAGCGACAAATTTGTGATGTTCATATAATTCGTCATCGGTATTCTCAATATCCTCGTTGTGCATCTGATCTTGACTCATTCTTCCCAGCCTTCTTCCAATTCCTCCCAATCTTCTTCCAGTTCCTCAGGCCAGGTGGTCTCTTCCTTGGCATCCCCTTCATAACGACCGGTACCATCCCCAAGCACCAGATCAATCACCGCAGTTTGTTTCAGCTTATCTCCTGGTTCCAGCACCCGACCCTCATGTTTCATTTCCAGAACCACATCTTTGGCCACGTCAGGTTCGTAAGAGATTTCCCCGATTTCAAAGCCCAGGGACAGTAATGCAGGCTCCACCTGACGTCGGGTTTTACGGATGAGGTTTTCGGGAATCTCCATTTCACGGTAACCCGAAGGATTAAGAGTCAGGTAAATCATCCTATTCTCTTTCACATATTTTCCAGGAAGAGGGGTCTGGTCAATAACAGCATAAGGTGGGAAATCCGGATTATAAGAGGCCGAATCCAGAATTTCGCGTCGCAGATGCAATTCATCCAGACGACGATCGACCTCATCAAGGCTCAGTCGCTCCAAATTGGGAACTTCAATGCGCTGGTCTTGTTTGGTGAAACCATCCAGCCAGAAAAGACTCAGCAGAACAAGCACAATGATGGCCACCACAGCAAGTGCTAATTGGACCACAAAGGTTTTGCTAAAAAGGAATTTAAAGAAACTCATAGGTTCACATAAAAGAGCAAATATATAAAACGTGGTTTTGGCGTCATCCATTTATTAATTCTATTTTTGTTACCTGCAACCTAAGCCGCACCACAAAAGGAATGAAGAAAAACATCGCCATAGCCATGGGAGGGTTCTCCAGCGAATACCATATCTCCATTAACAGTGGAAATATGGTTTACAAACATTTGGATCGGGATAAATTCAATCCCTACCGGGTGCACATCCTTCAAAAGGACTGGTTTGTAGTGGCCGATGATGACACTCCTTATCCTATCAACAGGAGCAACTTCACGGTGACGATCGATTCCAAGACCATCAGCTTTGACTGTGTTTTTAATACCGTCCACGGAACACCCGGGGAGAATGGACTGTTGCAGGCCTATTTCGAATTATTGCAGATTCCACATACCACCTGCGGCTTTTACCAGGCAGCGCTTACCTTCAATAAACGGGATCTGATCAGTGTATTGAAACCCTATGGAATTAAAACAGCAGAAAACTATTTTCTCAACAAGGGAGATAGCATTAATCCTGGTAAAATCATAGAAAAGCTCGGGCTCCCGTGCTTTGTTAAAGCAAATAAAGCAGGGAGTAGTTTTGGAATCACCAAAGTAAAGCGAGAAGAAGATTTTATACCGGCCGTTAAGGAAGCGCTAAAAGAGGACGACGAAGTGCTGATCGAATCTTTTTTAGACGGAATGGAAGTTTCTGTGGGCGTCATCCAGTACAAGGGGGAAGTATTGGCCTTACCTGTCACGGAAATTGTATCGGAAAACGAGTTTTTCGATTACGAAGCCAAATATCTTGGTAAATCCCAGGAAATCACTCCCGCCAGGTTATCTCCGGAACAAACCCAGCAGGTACAGGAAATCGCCAAAAAAATCTATATTAAATTAAAGATGAAAGGCTTTACAAGGTCCGAATTCATCTTCCACAACAATGAACCGCATTTCATTGAAATAAACACCACTCCCGGCCTGAGTGCTGCCAGTATCCTTCCACAACAGGCAAAAGCTGCCGGGATTTCTTTACAGGATTTATATGGAAGTGCCATTGAGGCAGCCCTTGTTTAGAAGAAAAAACGAACCGCATTCAACAGGAAAAAAGTCTGAACATGAAAAAAGCTGTATTTCCCGGGTCATTCGATCCCATCACCCTCGGACACGTGGATATTATCAAACGAGCTTTACCTCTTTTTGATCAGGTCGTTCTTGCCATAGGGGTGAACGCTGACAAAAAATATATGTTCTCCCTTGAGGAGCGCCTGGCATTTCTAAATGATACCTTCCAAGACCAGCCAAAAATCTCCGTCACCACTTACACGGGCCTGACGGTAGATTTCTGCAAGCAAATTCAGGCTTCTTATATTCTTCGCGGCTTGCGCAATGCCATGGATCTGGAGTTTGAAAAAGCCATTGCACAGACCAACTACAAAATGAGTGGAATAGAGACCCTATTTTTAATATCCTCTTCCGGAATGGCCCATATGTCGTCCACCATTGTCAGGGATGTCATGCGCAATGGTGGGGATTACCACTTTATGGTACCAGACCCCGTGAAGAAGTAATTTAGAAAGTGCCCTTAGGCTTCACCACCTTTTTCAACAGCAAACCTCTAAAACAGATAATCCAGGCCTAGTCCGAAATAGTAGTTCCGGGGTTCCCCGGGATAATAATACCGCGGTAGGGAATTTCCAAAGCCCACTGCATTGGGCAGAATACTGGAGGCATAAGACTTATTAAAAAGGTTATTCACCCCGGCGAATAAATCCAGCTCCATCCCTTCAGTAATATCAAAGGAGTATTGGGCTTTAAGGTGCACCAGATTGTAGTGGTGATTGAAACTGGAATTAGCATCGTCCAAAGGGATGCTTCCGATATGCTGGAAATTGGCAAAAAATCCTAATCCCTCCCGAGTATGAAAATCTACCCCCGCATTAATGGTTCGTTTGGGGACCCCGGGAAGCTCATTTCCGGAATAATCCACGCCATCATCCACGTACTGATCAAACTTGAATTTATTGAAGGAAGCATTTACAAAGGGAGAAATCCGCAGCCAGCCATCCACATCCCATCTGTAGGCCAGCAACATTTCCAAGCCGTTGTGGTCGGTCTTTCCCAAATTTCTTCCTACATATTGATCCTCAGCTACGCGCTCCGCAACCAGCAGGTTATCCACCTGTATGGAAAATAGAGCCAGCTCCGTATAAAGCTTATTGCCCAGCCAGGTTCCTTTGTGGCCGATTTCGTAATTGATTCCTACCTCCGGCTGCAGATCAGTATTGATTAATCCATCAGGCGTAAGTGTTTCTGCAACCCCTGGTGTCGAGAAACCGTGGCTCACAGAAGCAAATAGCATCTTGTCCGGTCCCAGGTTATAAACGGCACCCAATCGGGGTGAGAGAATGGTTTTAAACCGATAATCCCCCGTTTGATCCACCCCATCGCCATAGAACAAATCTGTGAGGCTGTAACTGGTGGAATTGAGATTCAGTCCCGCCTCCAGGCTCAGACGTTCGCCCGCCTCTACTTTCCACTGCGCAAAAACATTGAGGTAATGTCGGATCTGACTGTTGTTACTCAGGGCATTACCCGCAATACTCCCCTGACCCGGAAAATCCTGATATAGATTCTCAAAGGTCCCTGTGTCATACCATTCCTGATAATACTCACTGCCCAAACTCAGTGTGGCTTCCCTATCGGAAATCTGGTGTTTATAATTGAATCGCGTCCTCACACCGGTAGCAACTTGCTCTTCATCCAAGATATCAAATGGGCGGGGCTCATAAGCATCTCTAAAATTAAGAAATACACTGGTTTGATTATCCAGCCAGGAGGAGAACTGGTGTCGGTAAGAGGCTCCCAACATTCCTTTGTCATAGGATTCATAGCCTTGAGAAGCTCCCCAGGTATATGCAGCTTTTTCGGGTGCGCTGTGCAATTGGTCCCGGTCGATAGAACTGGGGATAAATGCCTTGAGGCGAATAAAATTTCCGATCAGGGTAAATTTTCCATTGTCGGATCCCCTGAGGCCGGCGTGAAAAGTAATGGATTTACGATCGTAATTTCCATTTTCCCTAAAGCTATCGGATTGCAGGTGATTGTACATGGCCAAAAGCTGTGACTGCTCGGATCCAAGAGCGGCCGATACGGTGTGCTTCTGCAGACCATAACTTCCGAAACTGCTTCGAATCCCCGCTCTGGTCTCCCCCGGTTGTGCTTCCCGGGCATAAAGATTAATCACACCTCCCAGCCCTGAACCATAAATACTTGAGGTAGGTCCTTTGAGAATTTCTACTTTCTCCACCATCTCCTGATCAAGATCGTCCAGTGTGGTCTCCCCTTCGGCTGTGGAGAGCGGAATGCCTTCGAAATAGGCTTTTACTCTGTTGGTGCTATATTGTGATCGTGACCCAATACCACGAATACTCAGCTTATTGGTATTTAAGGCGCCCTGGTGAACAAACACTCCCGCAACGGTGTTGATACTCTCTAGAATATTGGTTTGATCGGTTCTTTGGAGCATCTCAGAAGTGAGAATTCCAACAGAGGCCGGGGTTTCCCGAACGGCAGCGGGAAGTAACGTGCTTTCCAGTAGTACCTCTCCCAGGCGTTCGGCCTCGGGCCTCAAAACAATATTATAAGCCTGATCGGGCTCCGTCACCTCGAGCGTCTTATCAACATATCCCAGTGCGGACACTTTTAAAGTCAAGGGTAATTCCACGGAGGAGATGGTGAAGGTACCCTGTTGGTCCGAGATGCTCTTTTGTCCTGTTTCCTGGACCAGTATAGCTGCAAAAACTATCGGTTCACCTGCTTGATCAATAATTTTTCCTTCCAAATCCTGCCCAATAATACATCCCGTGTATAGAATTAAAATCAGGCCGAGCACTGTTTTTCTCAATGTCCTAAGTTTTGTCTTCAAAGCTAATTAAAAAAGGGAATTCCCCATAAACGCTTACCAGAATTCGGGAAGCAAGCCTGAGGTTTCTGCGGGAGCTTATAATTTTTAGTTAATTTTACTGCCCAATACCGGAACCTCATGAAAAATTTCCTTGTAGCCACTGTTGGAAGCCTCCTGCTGATTTCCTGTGATTTTTCGAATTACATCAAAGAAGAGAAGTCATTCGACTTTACCACCGTATTCGAACAATCGCAGGGACAAAGTACGGCCACCTATCCAGAAGTCATCGCCTATTATGAAAATCTAGCTTCTGAATATCCCTCTGTCAAACTTATGGAAATGGGGCAAACGGACAGCGGCCATCCGCTGCACCTGGCGCTTTTCAGTAGATCAGAAAATTTTGATCTGGAACTACTGAGGGAATCACATACCACGGTGATGATTTTAAATGGAATTCACCCTGGTGAAAGTGATGGCATTGATGCCACCATGATGCTCTTCAGAGATCTGGCCCAGGATTCTATACATCTTCCCAGACAGACCCTTATAGCAACCATACCGGTTTACAATGTAGGAGGTGCCCTCAACAGAAACAGCACCACCAGGACCAATCAAAATGGCCCCGAGGAGTATGGTTTTAGAGGCAATGCCCGCAACTATGATCTGAACCGGGACTTTATAAAGGCGGACACCCGGAATGCCAAATCTTTTTATGAGATTTTCCACTACGTCCGTCCCGATGTCTTTATCGATAATCACGTAAGTAATGGCGCGGATTACCAGTATGCCCTCACTCATTTATTCACTCAGCATAACAAGTTGGGCGGGAAACTTGGGGAATACCTACATACGGAAATGATGCCTGCTCTGGAAGACGCGCTGAATAAAAAAGACTGGGACATCACGCCTTATGTAAATGTATTTAATGACGTGCCAGATAAAGGTTTTGTCCAATTCATGGATTACCCACGCTACTCAACTGGATATGCCGCGCTATGGAACACCCTGAGCCTGATGGTCGAGACGCATATGCTCAAGCCCTACCAGGATCGGGTCTGGGGAACATACGAACTGATGCGATCCATGATTGATATTACGGATGAGGATTCTCAGCTTATCAAGGAGCTTCGAGAGGAGGCCTTTCAATCTCAACAAAGAAACGAGCGTTTTTCTTTTGATTTTAAAGCCGACTCCAGCCAAAGCACTACGCTGCAGTTCAAAGGTTATGAAGGCCAGTTGGTGGAAAGTGCGGTAACCGGCATGCCCCGGTTGAAATACGACCGAAATGCTCCGTTTACCAGGGAGGTAATCTATTACAATCACTTCAAACCCACCCGGGAAGTGTCCATCCCTAAGGCTTATGTCATTCCTCGGGGCTGGTGGAATGTAATTGAGCGCCTGAAATTAAATGGAGTCGAAATGGACCAAATTGAAAAGGACACCCTGATGAGCGCCCAGGTGTACCGCATTGAGGACTATAAAACGCGTCCAGCTCCTTATGAAGGCCATTACCTGCACTACGACACGCAGGTTTCCTCATCCCAGGAGCAAGTACTGGTTCGACAGGGAGATTATCTGATACCCACCGATCAACCTGCGCGAAGGTATCTTCTGGCTGCCCTGGAACCAGAGGCGACGGATTCATTTTTTAACTGGAATTTTTTTGATAGCGTCTTACAGCAGAAGGAACACTTTTCTGCATATGTCTTTGAGGATATTGCCCAACAAATGCTTCATGAGCAACCCGAATTAAAGAAAGAATTTCAGGCCAAAAAAGCCGATCCGGCATTTGCAAAAAGTGCTTACGCTCAACTCAACTGGATATACCAGCAATCCCCACATTATGAAGCATCACATCTGAGATACCCGGTCTTTCGCCTGAATTGAAGCCTGTTTTTCAGGAAAGAGCAATAGAATATTAGCGTAGGATTTCTTCAGGGCTTTGTGGAGCTTCTCCCCGCCTTTCCATTTTACCTTGGTAATATCCTCATCTTCCTGTGGAATAAAGGGCCCGGGATAATCCGATTTCATTTCATACCATATAGTTCGTTTGATTTTCATTCTCCCCTTGCGGTTGAAAATGTGATAAGTGGTGTCGAGATACCGAATTAGTTCCAAATCCTGAATTCCTGTTTCCTCCTCCACCTCACGAATCGCGCACTCCTCCAGTTCTTCGCCCTCTTCAATCTTTCCCTTGGGAAGATCCCATTTCCCGTTGCGGTAAATCATCAACACTTCGTCCCGACTGTTTCGCACCAGACCCCCGGCCGCTGTCACAACTTTTATTTTCTTAAAGAGAATGGGCAGTAATTTTTCCTCTTTCTTGTGATAGAGGTTCACATTTTTAAGTTTTCCTTTGCCAACCTTTCTTATCAGTCTTTTTACCTTCGTCATTTTTAGAGGCAGGGATACATACTTTTCGCCCATATCTTTCTTTGTCGAGAGAATTATGGGAACATCATTGACAAAAACTTTATACATTTGCAGCATGGTTTTAGATAAAGAGACAGCCCGAAAAACTGCAGAACTCTTATTGCAAATTAAAGCAATAAAATTAGACCCGCAACAACCTTTTACCTGGGCCAGTGGTTGGCGATCGCCGATTTACTGCGACAACAGAATCATTCTGTCCTATCCTCAGGTCAGGAATTTTGTGCGCTCCAGCATGGCAAAACAGGTTGAAGAATTATACGGGAAAGCAGATGTTATCGCCGGAGTGGCCACAGGAGCCATCGGAATAGGAATGCTGGTTGCGGAATATCTTAATTTACCATTTGCCTACGTGCGTCCGGAGGCCAAAAAACACGGCAGACAAAACCAGATAGAAGGAAAGGTCGATAGTGGTGCAAGAGTAGTGGTTATCGAAGATTTGATCAGCACGGGACAAAGTAGCCTGAATGCGGTTACGGCTTTGAAAGAAGCCGGAGCGCAGGTAAAGGGGATGATCGCCATCTTCACGTATGGCTTCTCAGTGGCAGAAACCAACTTTGGCCAACATCAAATAGAACTTCACACCCTCAGCAATTACGATCACCTACTGGAGGTAGCCCTTAAAACGAATTATATCAATCAGGCAGAGGCAGACATTCTCAAAGACTGGAGGAGAGATCCTGCTAATTGGAAAATATAACAAGGCATGAAACTAGAAAGCGAAAAGGTTCGGGTTCAAATGAGCCAGGAGGAATTGTTTGAACACCTGACCAAGGTGGAAAATTATGAAGGCCTGATGCCCGAGAGCAAAGAAAAGTTCCAGGTAATTTCTCAGGATACCTTTGCTTTTGCCTTAAAGGGTATGCCCGAAATCCGCTTACAAATAAAAGAAATGGTCAAACCAGACTATATCGTACTGGGATCCACTTCAGATAAGTTTAATTTCAGTCTTCAGGCTCAACTGGAGGAAATCGCTCCTTCTGAAACCCAGGCCCAGCTTCTATTTGAAGGCAGCTTCAATGCCATGATGGCCATGATGGTGAAAAACCCTTTAAAGAAATTCATCGGACACCTGGCCCAAAATATGTCAGAACTCTGATATTAATAGCGCAAACGGACCTCTTTAATATCGAAGCGCTCCAGCTGATCATCCTGGGTCTCCACCACCAGTTTCCCATTTAAGGCGACATCTCTGATGATTCCCATAAACAAGCTTTTATCAGGACGTTCAAAAGTGGAAGCCACATCTTTCCTGAAAAGCAACTTTTTATAGGTCTCCATCACCTGGAAAGATCTATTGTCATCAACTTCCCTAAGAGCCGGCTCGATCTCCTCAAGAAAAGATTCAAGCAACCCCTCTAGATCATAGCTTTTCCCACTCACCGATTTTAGAGAACCAGCCTGTGGCAGATGATGGAAAGCCTCCTGATTGACATTCAGACCAATTCCAATGATGCTGGCAGCTATTCCTCCATCAGATACCATATTCTCAATTAGGATTCCTCCCAGCTTCTTATTTGCTGACATTATGTCGTTTGGCCATTTTACGGCAATACGTGGAATATCCAATTTCTGAAGGAATTGTGCCAGTTGCAGTGCCGTTACAGCGCTTAGTAGAAACTGATGGGAGAGCGAAATTCGGGGCGTCGGCATCAGGATTGAAAAAGTCAGATTCTGGCCTCCAGTCGAAGTCCACCGCGTCCCGCGCTGCCCCCTGCCTTGTAACTGCTCCCTTGCCCAAAAGCAGATCAATTCCTCCCCGTGGTTTTCTTTCCACCACTCCCGCGCCAAAGAATTAGTGGAGCTAATGGCATCAACTTTGATAAGGTGCATATGACAAGTGATTATTGGCGCATTTATTGTTATCTTAATCCCGCTTAAAACAACAGATAAAGTGATAACTTTGCGCAAAGAAAAAGATTTAATGGCAATAAAAGAAACGAGCAGCGACATACTTATAGCACACATCATTAAAGGAATTGAGGAGGTAAAAGGTAAGGACATCAGCATTCTGGATCTTCGGGATATTGAAAACACCGTCTGTGACTACTTCATCATCTGTAACGGAACCTCCAATACGCAGGTGAACGCAATTGTCAATTCCGTTCAAAAATTCGTAAGCAAATCCCTTAAAGACAAACCCTGGCACATAGAAGGACAGGACACCGCAGAATGGGTCCTTATGGATTATGTGAATGTAGTGGTACATGTTTTCCAGAAGCACATCAGAGAATTTTACGATATTGAAGGCTTGTGGGGTGATGCCAAAATCACAGAAATAGAAACAAATTATTAAGACATTAAGTAATTAGAAATGGCCAAACAGCAACCCTCTAAAAATACGGATCCCAAGAAGCCTAAATTCAGTGCCTACTGGATTTATGCGGCCATCATCCTGACGTTCCTCGGGATACAGATGTTCACCGGGACCGGATTTAATGATCCATCCACAACAACTCCTTCCCAGTTTCTGACTTATCTCGAAGAAGGGGATGTGAAAAAGGTGGTCATTGTCAATCGGGCATTGGGTAAGATTTACCTCACAGAAGAGGCTAAAGAGAAAGAAGTACATAAAAATACGGTTCAGGATGAATTATTTCCATCCCCTGATACCCCGGATTACACCTTTGAATTTGGAGATCTCCAAAACCTTGAAGACAACATAGCTCAGGTAAAGGCCACTCATAATGTAGATGCAGTGGTAGAATACGAATCTCAGCATAACTTCTGGGGAGATTTCCTTTTAACCCTCCTGCCATTCGTACTGATTATCGGAATCTGGATCTTCATCATGCGCCGCATGAGTGGTGGTGGAGCCGGTGGAGCCGGAGGCCAGATTTTCAACATAGGAAAGTCCAAGGCAAAACTCTTTGACCAGAATTCCGATGTAAAAGTGAGCTTCAAGGATGTGGCTGGTCTGGAAGGTGCAAAAGAAGAGGTTCAGGAAATTGT
>JAJUIC010000022.1 GCA_029265595.1 Flavobacteriaceae bacterium | reverse complement strand
TTTCATTTTGGACAGGCCTCGGCCAATGCTCGGGTCGGCAATGACATCAATAGTTTCATGCAGTCGGCCAGAGGTAGTTTGTTTTTGGATGACCGAAATGGTCATATCGCCTTTAGTGAACGCAGCAATGTCGGGAAAGCCGCAGTAGTGGTAGTGCCATTCTTAGATCTCAACAGAAACGGCCACCGGGATCCCATGGAACCGGCAGTGGAAGGTATGCAGCTCAAAAGTGCACCGGGTCGCCAGCAGGTGAGTAGTGATGGGACTCAAATCAGAATTTACGATCTGGAACCTTATGTGCTGACCATGTTGGAGCTGGATCCGATCAGCCTCGATAACATTGCCTGGCGGATTAATCATCTCAAGGTGCAATTGGAACCCCTGCCCAATCATTATAATGTAGTGGAAATTCCGGTAGAGGTTATGGGAGAGGTCTCAGGAATGGTTTACCTTCAGGATGAAAACCAGCAACGGGGCCTGGGACGGATTCTGATCCATATTTTGGATCAGAAGGGGCAACAAGTTACCCAGTTACTCAGTGAGGGAGACGGGTATTTTTTTCATCTGGGACTGGCTCCTGGAACCTATAGGGCAGTGATCGATGCGGATCAACTGGAAAGGCTCCAACTCACGGCCTGGCCTGCCAGTATTGAGTTTGAGATCAAGGTGAATGAGCTGGGGGATATCGTGGATACCCTGGAATTTGTTCTTCAACAGAAAGGAAATTAGAACGCCGTGAACCTCCGGTCGGTTCTAAGGCCTGTGATGAGGATGCGGTACATCCCGCTGGCTATGAGGGTGAAACTTACAATTGGCTCCGTCTTCGAGTGACTGCAAACAGAAATATAAAGAGACCCAGGAACTGTGCGATGCGGGCGATATAGTCGCCGTGTTTCGCATAAAAGGTGATGTCGTCATTCAGGGTCACTTCTCCTCTCAATGCCCCCTGCTTCTCATATCCAAGGGTCTGTAGAACTTCTCCTTTTTCATTTATAAAAGCGGAAATTCCCGTGTTGGCACTACGGGCAATGGACCGCCTGCTTTCGATGGCCCGCAGCCGGGCATAACTCAGGTGCTGCTGGTGGCCCTGGGTATTTCCCCACCAGGCGTCATTGGTAATGATAGCCAGATAATCCGCTCCATTTGTGGTGTAGTCCCCCACGAATTCACCATAAACAGATTCATAGCAAATAATGGGTCCCACCTCTCCGCCTCCGAGCTGCTGGAACACCCCTCGGTCTTCCTGCATGGTCTTTTTGGCTACCGTTCCCCCTAAATCAATCATGACATCTCCCAAAATAGGTTTCAGTACCGACTGGTAAGGAAAATGTTCCACCCCAACCACCAGCTTCGACTTGTGATAGAACATAACCGAGTCCTGAGCGTTGACCATAAAAGCCGAATTGTAATCATTGTACCAGTCATCGGGACCAAGGAGATTGCTTTGCGAAGTAACTTTAGAGGCGTCAGAAAACCGGTCGTACATGGCCACGCCACTGAGGAAGTTTACTTGAGGATGTTTTCGAACAAATTCGCGGGTGAAAAACGCGGCTTCCGACCGATCAAAAGAAGGATAACTAGTTCCTCCTGCAAAAACTGTTTCGGGTGCGATGACCGCCCGGGTCTGCTCCGTGACAGCCTGATCTGCCAACTCCATCAGGAGCTGACCAATCCGGGCATCCGTAGTGTGGTACTTTTCCGTATAGGGGTTAATATTGGGTTGAAGGACCACGACTTCTATTTTTTCCTCCCCTTCTTCATAATTATGCAGGATGCTGTACGAAATACCAATGGGAATCCCAATGAGCAGCACCAGCTGGATTGCTGCGCGAATAAGAACACCTTTTTCTTTGTACTGGTGATACAGCAAAATGCTTCGTAGAATCAGCAGATTGACCAGAAGGACCCATAAGGTGCCCCCAAATGTGCCCGTATATTCATACCACTGAATCCATTGGGTGGTTTCGGAAAAACCGTTTCCCAGATTGAGCCAGGGCCAGGAAAATTCCCAATTCAGATGCAGGTATTCAAAAAGAATCCAGATACTGACAAGAAAGGATCCGGCTGCTTTAAAATTCACGCGTTTGGCTACCATGTGGTATAAAAGAAATACCAGGGCCATCAGAAGAGAATTCACTAGTACTGCAAATACCCCTCCGAAAGGAGTGGAGTAATAAATCCAGTAGGTGGTAATGAGGTTCCAGATAAAGAAACTGAGGTAACCAAGGCCCAGCACTTTCCACTTCAAGTTCCTGGTTTGAGACATCCGGATGCGGTATTCCGCAAGTAGTAGGGGTACAAAACCGATAAATAATAAGAAGGAAAAACCGTAGGTCGGCCAGGCAGCAGCCAGCAAAAGTCCCGAAAATAAAGCGTATAAGGAGTTTTTCATGATAGGAGGTAAAATTACGCAAAACCTGGCAGAATAGGAACGGGTTTTCTGTATCTTAAAATGAAGGAATTCAGACCAGGGAAAGATCCTGCCAAAATAAGGGCATGTGGGTCCCGATGTTTTGTGTTCCTACAAGGAGATGAACGGAAAAAAAGCCGAATTTGGCAATAAGTTTTAAGATAAGTAAGAATGTATGGACTATTTATGATAGAAAAAACTTAAAAAATCCTTTTGAGGCGTCGGTTTTGGTAGTTTAACGATTAAATTCTTGTATTTAATTTAACACCCTGATATTGTAGTCTTTAGGTTCTTTTGATACTTTTACTTCTAATATCCCCCGAATGAAGTGCTTTGTTTTAACATTATTATTTCTTTCCCCTATTAACAAAGCGGCGGTTTTTTTCCAGGGTGATTTCCAATTGGGACTCACGTGGCGAAGCCGTAAAAATCATTCACTTCCCCACCATTTGACTGAATATGAATCTTCTAAACGTGATCCAATAGGAAAGGTATAAGCTAGTCCATGATCATTTGACATAGTTGAATAGTGCCTTTTTTCCGGTGCGGAGAAAAGTTAAGGGCTGTGCCTTTTTCAAATTTTAGCTGAGTACTTCCGAAGGTCTCCTTTTGGACATTATAAGAAACGGTGAAATAACAAAATTAATTATACCCAACACTTCCCAGAAACAGGAAGACCCGGGGTCAATTATAAACGAGACAACCTTTATGAAAATTGCATTAATCACCGGAATAACCGGACAGGATGGGGCGTATCTGGCAGAACTGCTGATTGAAAAGGGTTATGTTGTACATGGACTCAAGCGTCGCAACTCCCAGTTCAACACCGATCGAATAGACCATCTGTATCAGGATCCACATGAGGATAATCGGAATTTTATCCTGCATTATGGCGATATGACCGATGCAACGGCTATCATTCGTCTCATTCAGAAAATTCAACCGGATGAAATTTACAATCTGGCTGCGATGAGTCACGTAAAGGTTTCTTTTGAAGTCCCGGAATATACCGGAAACACGGATGCTCTGGGAACCCTGAGGATTTTAGAAGCCGTCCGACTGCTGGGAATGGAACACAAAACCCGGATATACCAGGCCTCTACTTCTGAACTATACGGAAAGGTACAGGAGGTTCCGCAATCGGAACGCACTCCTTTCTATCCCCGTAGCCCTTATGCGGTGGCAAAATTGTACGCCTACTGGATGACGGTCAATTACAGAGAAGCTTACAACATGTTCGCCTGTAACGGAATTTTGTTTAACCACGAATCACCTCTTAGGGGAGAAACATTTGTAACCAGAAAAATAACCAGGGCAGCGGCCCGAATCGGATTGGGACTGCAGGATAAACTCTATCTTGGAAATCTAGATGCACAAAGAGATTGGGGGCATGCGCGGGATTATGTCCGGATGATGTGGATGATTCTACAGGCCGAGCAGGCCGAAGACTGGGTGATTGCCACTGGTAAAACCACCAGCGTTCGGGAGTTCGTGGTGAAGGCATTTTTGGAACTTGGCATTGAGCTGGAATTCCGCGGGAGCGGCATTGATGAAACAGCAGTAGTCTCTTATTGCCATCATCCCGACTTCCAACTGATACCTGGAACAGAGGTTCTGGCCGTGGATCCCAGATACTTCCGGCCAACTGAAGTAGATCTGCTAATTGGAGACTCCACCAAGGCCCGTACCAAATTAGGCTGGGTACCTCAATACAGCCTTGATGATCTGATAAGGGAAATGATGCTGAGTGATCTGGATCTGATGCGAAGAGAAAAGCATCTGAACGGTGCCGGTTTCAGGACCTTAAATTACTACGAATAATAACCAACCATTCATATATGACAAGAACTAAATTGAAAAAAGACGCCAAAATCTTTGTTGCAGGTCACAGAGGTTTAGTGGGTTCAGCCATCTACAGGAACCTCACGGAAAAAGGATACACCAACGTCATTACGAGAACCCGGGAGGAGCTTGACCTGGTCAGATGTGATGAAGTGGCTGAATTTTTTCTGGAAGAGCAGCCAGAATACGTTTTTGTGGCTGCGGCCAAAGTCGGAGGAATAAAAGCCAACGACGACTACCGGGCAGATTTTATTTACCAGAATCTTATGATTCAGACCAACCTGATCCATAACAGCTACCAGTTCGGAGTTAAGAAACTGATTTTTCTGGGCAGCACCTGTATTTATCCCAAAGTCAGTCCGCAACCCATTCGGGAGGAGTATCTGATGGAAGGTCCACTGGAGTATACCAATGAACCTTATGCGGTAGCTAAGATTGCAGGTCTAAAAATGTGTGAAAGTTACAATCTACAATATGGCACTAACTTCATTACGGTAATGCCACCGAGCCTATATGGCCCGGGAGATAATTTTAATTTAGAAACCTCTCATGTTTTGCCGGCACTTATCAGGAAAATGCATCTGGGGAAGGCCCTGGAAGAAAATAACTGGAGGGCCATTAGAAATGATCTCAAAACGCGTCCCATAGAGGGGGTAACAGGCGACCAGGAGAAGGGGGAAATCCTGGCTGTCCTGAAAAACTATGGGGTGATGAAAGAGATTCCTGAAAGTCAGCCGGCAACGGGGAGGGTTTGTATAGAGATATGGGGAACCGGAAGGCCCCTTCGCGAATTTATGTGGAGCGGAGATTTGGCGGATGCCTGTGTTTATCTGATGGAGACATGTAACTTTTCTGATATACTCGAAATTCGGAAAAAAGAAACCGATACCGCACCAGGAATTACCAATACCCAGATCAATATCGGGACCGGGAAAGAAGTCAGTATAGCAGATTTGGCATGGATGGTAAAGGAACATGTAGGCTTTGGGGGAAGCCTGGTTTTCAACCCAAACCTGCCCGAGGGAACGATAAGAAAACTGTCGGACATCACCCGACTGACTTCGCTGGGCTGGCGTCACAAAGTGGAACTGGAAGAAGGAATAGGGAAATTTTACGCCTGGTACCTGAAAAGCGTGGAGGAATTGGTTGATTCTGTTTAGGCCTTTTGTCAGCAACCCGATAAGGTCGACGGATTTTTGATAAAACCGGCCACAGGTTCAATACAAGCCATGCATGAAAATAGAGAATGCCTACTTTTCCTTGAGGCTTCCGTTAGTGAAGTCCTCCTGGATAAAATTAGCCGGATCATTTTTAGTAGGACAGGGGGCCCTGCAACTGATTCAGGTACTCAGTGGATTTTTTCTAATCCGGTGGTTATCCGTTGAACAATATGCCCAATACAGCGTCGCCTTTGCTTTTCAGAGCACTGCGGGCATGCTGGTGGAACTGGGTTTTTCAGGGGCAATAATAGCCCTGGTGGGCAACCGGATTCAGAGCAAAAAGGTCCTTGGGAATTACATCAGGGCAGGCAGATTTTTCAGGAACCGGCTTTTCCTGATAATGGGGGTTTTCTGCCTGGTCCTGTTCCCGCTTTTTACAGCCAAACACGGATGGTCTACTGCAGTTACCATTGTTTTACTGATTTGTATCCTGTCCAATCTTTATTTCTCGGGGCATGTTTCATATTACAGTCCGCCCCTGATTATCCATAAACGTCTGAAAGACCTTTATGGCATTCAGATCAAAAACGGGATTGCACGGTTTTTGTTTTTGGCGCTGTTTCAAATGATGTCCGCATTAAGTGCCGGAATTGCGGCAGTAAGTACCAGTTTACTCACCATTGCCAATGGGTTGTTGTTTAAAAGAAGGTCTCAAGCCCTTGTAGAGGAACCTAAAACCTCTGATCCGAAGGTTCGGAAAGAGATGCTGGATTACCTAAAGCCCATTATGCCGGGAACGGTATTTATGGCATTCCAGGCGCAAATCCTGGTGTTTATTATCAGCATTTTCGGAGAGTCCAGGAACATCGCTGAAATAGCTGCTCTTGGCAGGTTGGGGCAACTTTTTCTGCTGTTGAATATTGCCGGTACTACTTTGATTGCCCCTTACTTTGCCCGCCAACCAAAGGAAGGACTCATGCCGAAATTCGCCCTGGTTGTGGGAGGAGCCGTAATTCTCTCGTTTGGCATATGGATCTTTAGTTATGCTTTTCCGGAAGCTTTAATATTTCTGATTGGGTCGAAATACCAGCATTTGGAAAGGGAAATTCCACTGCTTGTTTTCTCAAGCTGCCTGGCTTTTATCAGTAACTTGATGTGGGCCGTGGTGGCCTCCAGAAAATGGCTCTGGTGGTGGATGCCGGTTCTGAATATTGGAGGAATCGTGCTGATTCAAATTTTGGCGGTCACCAACATGGACTTGGCCACCACTCGCAATGTGCTGATATTGTCCATACTAATGAATGCTTACGCTGTTATACATAAACTAATTGTTGCGACATATGGATTTACCCGTACTTCAAGAGGTTGAATCTAAGCCGTGGGTAGGCTTTAAAAGATTTTTATTTATTCTTTCCGCTCCCAGGAGTGGTTCTACCCTTTTGAGAGTTTTGCTCAACCGGGTGCCTAATGTAATATCGCCGCCCGAGACATATTTCCTGGAATTCTACAGGGACAATAAAAAATTAGATCCTTCCAAGCCGTGGGATCGGCAGCGAATCGCTGATAATTGGATTGAATTTAGAAATCATCTTAATGCCCGGAACCTCTATGATCGTACAGAATTCCGGTCGCAGGTAGGTGAGCATGCCAGGAGCTGGTCGGATGTATTTTCGATTTTAGTTCAGGCCTATGCAAAAGATGCTGGAATGAACTATCAACAGGATTCCTTGATCTGTGAAAAGACCCCTTTACACATTGAGTTTCAACAAGAACTCACAGAAGTATTTCCCGAGGCCAGGGTCATTTATCTGGTACGGGATCCCAGAGATGTGGTGGCAAGTCTAAAAACCTGTTCCTGGGCCTACTCCAATGTGATCAAAAATGCTCATTACTGGGCAAAGACTTCAGAAATGTTGAGGGAAGGACCGGGCCGACTTCTGGTGAAATACGAAGATCTGGTAGATAATCCTGATGGGGAGTTTGCAAGGATTGGGGCCTTTTTGAATATGAGGATTGATGAGGAGGTACTGCACTCCAGTGCCCCGAACGAAGAGAAGGAATCCTCCGATCCCAAGAACCTTGCCTCCTATAAACCTATAGACAATTCTTTTAAAGAGAAATGGAAAGCCTTGCTTTCGCATCCTGAAAAAGAACTTGAAGTTATTGAGACCATCTGCCGTAAACAGATGAAGACGTGGGGGTATAAAACTCTTACACCTTATAACCGCAAATTGGCCATGGTATTGCAATTGCGCAAATGGTCCGATAAACAGTATGAGCGAATCTACCGTCGAATCATCTAAAATCTGACCCTCTGAAAACACATATATCAAGGAGATTTTCTGATGTGGCACATTGGATCATCAAAAAGAACATAGGTGACCTTCCGGTATGCATTTTTTCCAATGATTGTTGGGGAGGCGAGTTCTATCGGAGCACCGGGAGACCATATAATACCCCCTTTGTTGGCTTAATGCTCATGGCGCCTTGTTATTTAAAGCTCCTGGCTGCTCCCAGACATTACTTTAATCAGGAACTGGAGTTTACCAGCCAGACCAAGTATAAAAAGCTACAAGAACTCAACCAGAAAAGGCCTTATCCAATTGGACTGTTGGGAGAGGTGGAAGTTCACTTCCTGCATTACAAATCTCAGTCGGAGGCAGCTGAAAAATGGAATAGAAGGAAGAATCGAATCGACTGGGATCATCTCTTTGTGAAATTCTGTATGGATAAGGATTATGCAACCCGGCAATGTCTGGAGGCTTTCCAGCGGCTTCCGTATAAAAACAAAATCTGCTTCAGCAGGCAGGATTATCTGAGTCCGGTAAATTATCGGTTGCATGGATATGTAGAGGATGGCGCCCGGCTTTTTACCCAGTCCTTTAGGGAGGTGGACATGCTGGAATGGTTCAGAAGCGGTGACATTAGGCCGAATAGTGGGTGGAATCGTGTGGTTAACCCCTTTATCGGTCGGTTCCTAAAAACTACACTGCAATAGATTCTTTCAGGCTCTGGCGGACAACAGCGGGTGCTTCCACAAAATCATAAGCCAAAAGATTTTAGAATGAAGAAGGGAATTCACCTTATTCTGGTGAGGTTAAAGGGGTTTGTGCTCCGAGGACTGCGTATGAGCAGGCTTGGTTTTAGGTTTTTGGGCATTCCCAGCAGACGCATTATGCCCGGGCAAACTCAAGCATTCTTCGAACCAAGAATCTATTCCGCTTATTCCTTTCGCAGATACTGCACCGAAGAAGTCGCCTTGGACCCACCTGTTGTAATCAATGCCGGTGATTATCGGGCCCCTGCGAGATATACCTATGAACATTTTGTTTTATGCGTTCCTCATGGACGATACTATCACAAACACCCCAGTGTCATCACCCCTCAAGGTTATCAACTGGCCATTGTCTCCAATCATTCAGAGCTGACTCAGGACGAGCATGTCCTTTTTCAGGAGCTGTTCTTCCCCAGGAAACGACACTTCCACGGACTTGGGTTGGTGCTCAGTACTGCAAATGATCACAACTATTATCATTGTTTGTTTCAGATACCTGCAAAAATATGGTTGCTCGAGCGCGTGGGAATTGATTGGAAGGGCATTGATTTATTCTTTTTGGAACGATCTGCAGGTGGATTTCAGGATGAAATACTTGCCAGGCTGGGAATTGAGAAATTTCGGCTGATTGACCTGGGCAAATATCCGCATGTTTCATGCCAGCGCCTCATGGCACTACCTTCCTTCTGGAAACCAGAACCCTGGTTATGTAGGAAATTGATGGAAACCTTCCTGCCTCAGGAAAATATGCCGACCACCGGACCACATAGGTTGTTCATTAGTAGGAGCCAGGCCAGGTATCGGCGGATTGTGGAGGAAGAGAAGTTAATGAGGATGCTGGGACAATTTGGTTTTCAACTGGTGTTGTTGGAAGGTCTGACCATTGCAGAACAGGCACAGCTTTTCCATCAGGCACAGGTAGTGGTTTCAGCTCACGGGGCAGCGCTGGCCAATTTGGTTTTCTGTCAGCCCCATACAAAGGTTCTGGAACTTAGAGTAGCCGGACACGATGCCGATCTGAGCGGGGTATACGAACATTTAAGCAGCCTGTGTCAATTAAAGCACCATACCTATTTGTGTGAGGGTAGGACCAATGATTTCGGGACCCATCCAAAGTTTATGGACTTGTTGGTTGATGCGCAAATCGTTGAAGAAATTATAAAAGAAGCAGTAGAACACCCAAACCTGGTGCCATGAAAATTTCTGTTTGCATACCAACCTATAATCGACCGGAATTACTACTGGAGGCGCTTAATTCCTGCCTCAACCAAACCTTGAAACCCTTTGAAATTATCATAGGGGATGATTCTAAAAACTTTGCGACTCGGGAAGTTGTTAGGACTTTAAAAGAATCAGTGGAGGAGAGGGAATGCATCAGGTATTACAAAAACCCTGAATCGCTGGGTCAGGCAGCCAATGTAAATGCTCTAATAAAACGGGTGAAAGGAGATAAAATGGTTCTTTTACATGACGATGATCTACTCCTTCCATGGGCCCTTTCGGTAATGGCAGCAGCCTTTGAGCAGGATCCGGGTCTGGGAGCCGTGTTCGGAAAACAGTACATCATTGACAACGACGGGAAAGTGGATGTGGAGGTGTCCGAAGAAAATAACCGCTATTTCTTCAGGTCTTCGCGGTATGCGAATCAACCACTTAGTGCACTGGAATCCAGTGTGGTTCAGCAATTTCCAAATGACTGTTATATGGTAGAAAGTAGGCTGGCAAAGCAGGTGAAATATCGTAACAAAGAAGTTATCGGAAACGCTGGTGATTTTGATTTCGGAATTCGTCTGGCACAGTCCGGGGCACGCTTTCACTATATTGATGAGTACTTGTCAAAATACCGCGTGACACCATCTTCCGTAGCCCGGGATGGTACCGATTCAGGTTACCAAGCTTATAAGATCATTTCGGAATCTGGAGTTTCTAAGGACAACCTCTATGTGAATAAGGTTTTAAGACGCAAAGCCCCTATCGCCGTATCCCAGGCAATCGCCTACGGTAAGAGAAAGGAAGCCCTGCAGATCTATTTTAGTAAATGGCATCGCCCCAGCATAATGACTCCGGGTGGTTTCAGACGCCTATTTATGTTGCTAAGACCACCTTATAACTGAATTTTAAATGAAGCTTAGTGTTATTATTCCCACCTGCCATCGCAACCAATTACTAAGGAAGTGTCTTGCTTTATTAAAGCCGGATAATCAGAGTCTTGCATCTCATTGTTATGAGGTCATTGTGAGTGATGATGGACGCCTGGAGAATGCAAAGGAGCTGATAGAGAAAGAATATCCATGGGTTCAGTGGGTGAGGGGACCTTACAAGGGACCGGCTGCTAACAGAAATACAGGGGCTGCGTATGCCACAGGGGACTGGCTGCTTTTTACGGATGATGATTGTCTGCCGGATAAGGACTGGTTACTTGTTTATTATCAGGCAATTCTGAAAAACCCAGGGATTCAGGTTTTTGAAGGACGATCCACTGCCGGTACTCCTAGAAGGGCTTTTTCGGAGCTGGCTCCAATAAACGAACGAGGCGGTTTTTTACCCTCCTGTAATTTCGGCATTCACAAGCAAGTATTCCAGCAAATGAATGGTTTTGATCAGGAGTATCCCTTTTCCTTCGAGGACATGGATCTTCATTACCGCCTAAAGCAACAGGGATTTGAAATTCAGTTTCTAAAAGAAGCGCTTATTATTCATCCCTGGCGAATTACAACGGGGCAAAACTCCGTAAGATTCTTTGCCAATCAACAACAGGGAATCCTGACCTTTATTGGAAAGCATCCAGAGGTGCTCGAAAGCTTCAATTCCAAGCATTTTCTGGCCATGTTTACCAAGAAGCTGAGCCGTGACTTCATCCCGGGATTAATCAAATACAAAGGTCGCGGAATTGGACATGCCTTTAGGGAGTTGTATTTTAATATTAAGATGGGGTTTATTCTGCTGCCTTCCACTCTTGGCCTGTTGTGGCAAAAGCGAAGACCGGCCAGCTTAACATCATCGGGTTAAATGAACAGGTGCTATGAAGATAATATTTATTTGTGGTAGTATGGAGCCTGGAAAAGATGGAGTAGGAGATTATACCAGACGTCTTTGTGGCATATTACAAGCTCAGGGAAATGAAGTGGCCGCAATAGCCTTAAACGATCCCTTCATAGATGAAGTGGTGGAAGCTTACCAGCAATCCCAACAGCAACAGATTCTGGTAATTCGGTTTCCTTCAAGTTGGAGCAATCGTAAAAAGTTTACTCAAGCCCACCAATGGATAGCCCTGAGGGATCCCGAGTGGCTTAGTTTGCAATTTGTTATTTACTCCTTTCACGCAAAAGGAATTCCCTTAGGACTAGCCAGGTACATGTCTGGTCTTGGTGAAGGCAGAAAATGGCACCTGATGTTTCATGAACTATGGATTGGGATGGAGAGGCAAGCGCCGATTAAGTACCGTATGATTGGATGGGTGCAAAAAATATTGATTAAAAATTTAATTGCTGCCATACAATCACAAATCATTCATACGCAATCAAGATTTTATCAATCTGTATTAAGTGAGCTGGGGTGCAAGGCAGATTTGTTACCATTGTTCAGTAATATTCCACTGATTACAGATCAGGAACCATCTGCTCCCCTTCCCAAAGAATATAAATTGGTACTGTTTGGCCATATCAATCCAGGCGCCCCCATTGAAACTTTTGCACGGGAACTAGCAGCGGAAGCCCGGCATCTGGAGATTCAACCGCGGCTTCTACTGATAGGCCGCAATGGTCCCGGCAGCAACGAGTGGGTGAGGATCTTCCAGGAGGAAGGTTTACCCGTGGAAGTAATGGGGGAGCAGGACCCAGAAGAAATTTCTGAGATTTTAAGTGCAGCCACTGCAGGGATTTCGACCACTCCTGGATATTTAGTAGAGAAAAGCGGGACGGTAGCAGCCATGAGGTTACATGGAATGCCGGTTGTGGTGGTTTCAAAGCCCTGGACTCCAAGAAAATTCATCTCAATAGCCCTCAGTAAAGACCACTACATCTATCATCCCGGTAATCTAAGGTCTTTTTTAGTGCAGCAGCGGCGGGATTTTGAAAATAATACCCTTGAGAATATCTCCCTTAGATTTTCACAGTCTCTGGAATCAAGAAATAGCAACTTAATAAAGGATAACCTCAAAATAACTGGAAGAACAAGTGAGAGTGCTTTTACTATCTCATAATTTCGATCCCTTTATTGGTGGGATTGAAGTCACATCTGAGGTTTTGGCAAAAGCTTTTGTAAATGCGGGATACGAAGTCCGATTAATGACCTGGACCCGGGAACCCTCCACAGAAATATATAGTTTCAAGATTATCAGAAATCCATCCCTGTGGCGGATTATCAAAGAACACAAATGGGCCGACCTTGTTTTTGAAAACAATCCCTGCGTCCGGCTGGCCTGGCCCGGAATCTTTATCAAACGACCTTCTGTTGTGGTATTGCACACCTGGATTTCACGGTCGGATGGAACCTTTGGATTGAAAGAAAAAATAAAAAAGAAATGGTGGCTGGAAAGAGCTCAGAAAGTAATAGCTGTGAGTTCAGCCTTAAAAGAAAAAAGTTACAACGATGCCTTAATGCTCGGCAACTTTTACAGGGAAAATCAATTCAGGATCATAGAAGGAATCCAAAGGGATAAAAGTTATGTCTTTCTGGGGCGCCTGGTAAAAGACAAAGGGGCTGAACTCGCCATCCGTGCAATAAACGAATTAAAGAAGCAGTATGCCGATACCCTTCAACTCGATCCTAATTTAACACTGATTGGTGATGGACCCGAGCGACCGAGATTGGAAGCGCTGGTTCAGGAACTTGGTCTGCAGGAACAAATAACATTCTTGGGGAAACTTCAGGGAGAGGAACTGGTTACATGTCTTAACAGGTTCCGATTCATCCTGGTTCCCTCTATCTGGGAAGAGCCTTTTGGATTGGTTGCCCTTGAAGGAATGGCCTGTGGCTGTATTCCGATTGTATCGGAGGGAGGAGGTTTACCGGAGGCAATTGGTCCAGCAGGAATCACCTTTAAAAAGGGAAAATTACAGAGCCTTGTGGCTAGTATGATGCTTCTGGCGGAGGACCCACAGAAGGAATCGGCCATGCGAACTCTAGCAGGAGAACATCTCAAAAGTTTCAGGTCTGAACAAATCACCAAACGCTACCTGAAGGAAGTCGAATCGGTATTAACCCATTTCTAAAATGAAAGTTATTATTTCTCATCCCACCAGTAATCAATTCAACAGAACCGTAGTACAGGGCATGTTGGATGCCGATATTCTTCAGGAGTTTCATACCAGTATCGCGACTTTTCCTGCCAGTAAAATCTATCCTCTGGTCAATAAAGGACCCCTGAAAATACTGAAGAGAAGGGAATTTGATGATGCCCTTCGTTCCTTTACTCATACCTGGCCCTGGAAAGAAGCTGGTAGAATGCTGGCTCCAAAGCTTGGCCTGCACCGAGCGGTAAAACACGAAACCGGTCCCTTTTGTCTGGATGCGGTTTACCGGAAACAGGATCAGGTGGTAGCTAAACGGATGAACCAATTGGCGAACAGAGGACTGTCAGGGGTCTATGCCTACGAGGATGGAGCTCTGGAGAGTTTCCGACAGGCAAAAAAACTAGGTATTGCCTGTTTATACGATCTGCCTATCGGATACTGGAGAAGTGCAAGAAAACTGCTGGAACAAGAAAAGGAGCGCTGGCCAGAGTGGGCATCGACCATCACCGGTTTTATGGACTCGCCCATTAAACTGCAAAAAAAGGACGAAGAATTGGCCCTGGCAGACTGCGTACTTGTGGCCAGTAGCTTTACTGCAAAAACCCTGGAGGATTATCCCGGCCAGCTTCCTCCGATAGAAGTGATTCCATATGGATTTCCGGATGTTTATGAACAACGCAGGTTCCAGTCGCCTAAGAACCGCCCTGTCCGTTTACTTTTCGTAGGGGGGCTGTCTCAGCGGAAAGGAATCGCTGATCTATTCTGGGCTGCGGATCGATTAGGCGATGCCGTTGAACTTACTCTGGTAGGTAAGAAATTAGGAGCACCTAATAAAGCTCTGGATCGTGAGCTTAAAAAACATCGGTGGCATCCGAGTTTGCCGCATCAGGAAATCCTGAGCTTGATGAGGGACCAGGACTTACTTGTTTTTCCTTCGCTGTTTGAAGGTTTCGGGATGGTAATTTCCGAGGCTATGTCTCAGGGAACTCCAGTCCTTACTACTGACCGGACTGCGGGAGTGGATTTTATTGATCACGGCAAAAATGGATGGCTGGTGGAAGCTGGCAAAAAGGAGGCTTTACTAGAAGAGTTACAAAATATTATTGCGCATCCGGACTGGTTGCCGGAAGCTGGCATCAAAGCGCGGGATCTGGCAAGAAGAAGACCCTGGGAAGTTTACGGCAGTGAAATAACCGCTGCTATTCAAAAAGTGCTTTCCAATCAAAGCGCGATGGCCCTTTAATCCAAAGCTGTAAAAACAACAATGAGAGATTTTTCCGCTACAATAATAAGGGAACCCGGTGTTGAGGTGCAGGGTGTGGTAACGGGACAAATTCAGCTGCTGAAGTGGGGAGTCTGGATGTATTTTCTGTTGTTGATACTGGAAGGTGCGCTTCGCAAATGGGTGTTGCCGGGTCTTGCAGATCCTCTTCTACTGGTTAGGGATCCCATAGCCATCCTGCTCATTTTCAAGGCCATTGAAGTTCGTGCCTGGAAGCCGGATATATACGTGCTGACGATGTGGGGTATTTCGATTTTGGCGCTGTCCCTGACACTGCTGGTGGGACATGGTAACCTGATGGTTGCCATATATGGAATGCGAATTACCCTGCTGCATTTTCCTTTGATTTTTATTATCGGAACCCTCTTCAATAAAGAAGATGTTCTGCAATTGGGAAAATGGACGCTTCGGATAAATATCATTATGACCCTTATTGTTGCCCTGCAGTTTTTCAGTCCGCAGACGGCATGGATTAATTTGGGAGTCGGAGGGGAGGTAGGTGCTTCCAGTTTCTTTGGTGCCGGAGGATATTACAGGGTGCCCGGGACTTTCTCTTTTACAAATGGTCTTGCTTTGTTCTATGGGTTTTCAGCAGCCTATATACTCTATTTTTGGATTTCGCAGGCAGAAGCTTCCGTAAATAAGGTTTTACTGATTGCCTCTACCATTGCACTGGCTGCCGCCATTCCATTGAGTATGAGTAGGACGGCTATGTTTGAAGTTGGAGTAACTCTTATATTCCTGATGGCCATGTCTGGTCAGAACCCTAAAGTTATAAAGTCATTTAGCCTTTTGATCATTGTCGGCCTGATGATTCTGTTTGGGCTGAGCAATCTGTCTTTTTTTCAAACCGCGACGGATGCTTTTTCGCAGCGGTTCGAAAATGCCAGTCAGATTGAAGGGGGACTGGAAGGTACCCTGATTGACCGTTTCCTTGGCGGACTTTATAGTTCCGCTACCAATACCGATGCGTCATTTTACGGAGCCGGATTGGGTATGGGGACCAATGCAGGAGCCCAGCTCATGACAGGCCAGCGCACTTTTCTGATATCGGAGGGAGAATGGGGCAGGTTGATCGGAGAAATGGGTTTCATATTGGGCATGCTTGCTATTCTGGTGCGTCTGAGTCTGGTGGTAGCATTTTTAAAGCGTTCCTGGGCGGCTATTGAACAGGGTAATTCTCTTGCCTGGATGTTGATGAGCTTTGCCGGCCTTGCTATACTTCAGGGACAATGGGCCCAACCCACCGCGTTGGGTTTCAGCGTGCTGGCTGGTGGATTGGTCATGGCTTCTTTTAATAGTGAAGATTCGTTATGAGAATCATCATTCTGTCACATCCTAAATTCTTTGATTCCATCAGTATGATAAAGTATGCTGAATTCCTGTCTCACGGTATGACCTCTAGAGGACACCAGACCGATATGACTTCGGCCAGGGCTTTCTTCAGCCGTCTTTCTTTTTCTTCTGCATCAAAAAAATGGCTGGGATACCTGGATCAGTTCGTGGTTTTTCCCCTGGCTTTTCGCAGGATGATGCGCAGATTGCCGGAAGATACCCTTTTTGTAATTGCAGATCATGCTTTGGGACCCTGGATCCCACTGGTTAAGAACCGACCACACGTGGTGCATTGTCATGATTTTATGGCCCAGCGCTCCGCTCTTGGAGAAATTCCTGAAAATGAAGTGGGCTTTACCGGCAAAATATACCAATCATTTATCCGTTGGGGCTACCGCAAGGCAGAGAATTTTGTCTGCATCTCAGAAAAAACGCGTGTAGATTTACATCAGTTTCTGAAAAAGGACCCCAGACATTCGGTGGTAGTCTATAACGGTCTTAACCAGGATTTTAAACCCGTGGAAATTACCAGGTGCAGAAAACAGCTGCAATCAATGTGGCATATCAATACTTCCAAAGGTTATATCCTTCATGTCGGGGGAAATCAATTTTACAAAAACAGAACGGCCGTTATAAATATCTATACCAGGTGGCGCACCGATACCACTTCATCCATTCCATTGATCCTGGTAGGGCAGGCGCCTACCCGGGCCTTACGGAAGGTGCAACAAGAATCTCCATTTGCTCAGGATATACATTTTCTGGATCAGGTGGGGGATCATGGATTGCGAGAATTTTATTGCGGAGCCTCCTTGCTATTGTTTCCTTCCCTGGATGAAGGTTTTGGCTGGCCCATTGCGGAAGCGATGGCCAGTGGATGTCCAGTTGTGACCATTGATAAGTCTCCTATGAATGAAGTAGGAGGAGCCTATTGTTTTTACTTGCCGCCATTTCCCAAAGATGCCACCTCCAGGGAAACCTGGTTTGACAAGGCGGTAGGAGTAGTCAACAGGGTAATTGAAATGCCTGAAGCCGAGCGCCTGAAATTTACGGCCGCAGCGCGGGCTCATGCAAAAAAATTTGATGCGGAAAAAACCGTGGAAAATCTAGAGACCATTTATAAACAAATCCTTCAATCCTACCATCCATGAAAATTCTAAGAGTTGTACCCACCATGGATCCAAAAATGGGCGGGGTTTGTCAGGCCATTCGAAGTAGCATTCCTGCCCTGGAGCAAAGAGGTGTAACAAGCCAGGTCGTTTCTTTTGATGATCCTAACGAGGCCTATCTCAAGAATGATCAATTTGTCATACATGCTCTGGGTCCCGCAAAGGGTCCCTACGCATATTGCCCTAGGCTGTATCAGTGGATGCAAGAAAGTCTTGGACGTTTTGACGTGGTTGTGATTGATGGATTGTGGCAACACCACAGCTATGGCACTGTCCGGGCTCTTAAATCTTTCAGACAAAAAAACCTCACCGCGCCCAGGCTTTTGGTGATGCCTCACGGAATGTTGGATCCTTATTTTCAAACCGCCAGGTCACGGCGGTTGAAAGCTGTTCGAAACTACCTTTTCTGGAAAGGAATTGAATTTCGGGTTATAGAAGCCGCTGATGGCTTGCTTTTTACCTGTAGAACCGAACTGGAGCTCGCTCGGCAACCTTTCCGCCCCTACCGGCCCCGGAAGGAATGGAGTATTGGTTTTGGAATCCAACCGCCTCCAGCTTATACGCAGCATCAGAAGGAGGCATTTTTCTCCGCCTGCCCTGCTGTAGAAGGCAAACCATATATATTGTTCCTGGGAAGAATCGATCCCAAAAAAGGGGTTGATTTACTGATCGATTCATACAGAAGATTAAAAGAGGAGGACCCTGCCTTACCGGACCTGGTCATAGCAGGTCCGGGGAAAGATTCTGAATATGGAAAACAGATTTCCCATCCTCCGACTCCGGGAGTTCATTATCCTGGAATGCTGCAAGGAGATGCCAAATGGGGTGCGTTCTATAACTGCGAGAGCTTTGTGCTGCCGAGTCATCAGGAAAACTTTGGAATAGCTGTGGTAGAGGCTCTGGCTTGCTCCAAACCTGTCCTAATTAGTAATCAGGTCAACATCTTTAAAGAAATAGTGGCTGCCAATGCCGGAATTTCCGCTGAGGATACCCTTGCAGGAACCTATGAATTATTAAAAGGCTGGACGAATCTGAATAAGCAACAAAAGCAGGACATGCAGTACCACGCCCGCAGGGTATACGAGCAGCATTTTACAATTGATAGTGCGGCAGACCGTATGCTGGAGGTATGCAGGGACATTATCAGGACCAAAACCCATTCTCAAACAACCGCCTATGAGATCAGCACTGAGAACTTTTGATAACGGCACCTTTGATAAAGAGGCCTCCACGTTGAAAAGGGCCCTTTGGTTATACTTTAATGCCCTGTTTTTTAAATCCCCGTACTTCCCCTTTATGGGTTTTAAGAAATGGTTATTAATACTGTTCGGAGCTAAAATTGGGCAGCGTTTTGTCATAAAGCCATCCGTTCATATTAAGTTTCCATGGAAACTGGAAATGGGCAATGACGTCTGGTTAGGAGAACATGTGTGGATCGATAATCTGGATTATGTCTCTATTGGGCACGACGTGTGTATGTCTCAGGATTCCATGCTGCTCACAGGAAATCACGATTATTCCATTCCCTCATTTGATTTTCGTAATGCACCCATCGTTCTGGAAAGTGGGGTATGGATAGGTGCTAAAGCAATAGTCTGTCCGGGTGTTACATGTAAATCCCATTCCATACTTACGGTCGGGTCGGTTGCCACCACTGATCTGGAACCTTATTCCATTTATCAGGGAAATCCCGCACAGATGATTCGAAAACGCATTTTTAAAAGTGGAACAGCATCCCCTCCCACACCGGCTAACGAACAATTGATAACCGGATAAGTTCTCTCTCTTTTCATTTTCCCCCGTCTTTAGTTGCCACAAATTTTTCTAAAACGTCAATATTAACCACAAACCAAAAAAGTATGAAACGTTCAGCTTTACAACTGGAAATGGCCATTATTCTGCATTTATTGGTGATTGACATTACCATTTATTCAATCAAGGGTCCGGTGGAGGAGTACTACGCTCTGGGGGTATACAATTTATTGTGGTTGCTCATAGCCATCATGATTGGTACCTATAAATACAATGAAAGCAGAAGCAATCACTAATCTTTTGAACTACAAATGAAAGTTTCCATCATAACCATTGTTTATAACCGTCAGCACTGCATTGCAGATTGTATCAAATCCGTATTAGAACAAACTTATTCCGATGTGGAACACCTGGTTATTGACGGAGGTTCCACCGACGGAACCCAGCAAGCTATTGCTCCCTATGTGCCGCATCTGGGGTACTACATCTCGGAAAAGGATCATGGCATTTTTGACGCTCTTAATAAGGGCATTCTACAAGCTAAAGGAGAGATTATCGGCATTTTGAATTCGGACGATTTATTCTATGAACCGGACACTATAAACAAAGTCGTTTCGGCATTTAAGGAATCAGAGGCCGACATCGTTTATGCCAAAGGGTTGTTTGTGGACAAGAACCATCCCGATAAAGTTATCAGGATGTACGGGTCGAAGCCTTTTCGTAAGCGGTATCTCCGATATGGATGGATTCCCCTTCACACCACCATTTTTGTAAAACGAGAAGTTTTTGTCCGGTTTGGGATGTACAATGATGGTTTTAGAATAGCCAGTGATTACGA
>JAJUIC010000067.1 GCA_029265595.1 Flavobacteriaceae bacterium | reverse complement strand
TGATTTTGGTCATATTAAATCGGAAGGCTAAAAGATAGTTTTGCAAGGTAATACTAATCGAATGTCGATGAATGTTTTGATATTAACCGATTTTTCTGCTGTCTCCATGAATGCAGCCCGGTACTCCCTGAATTTACTGAGGGAGATTCCTTCGAGGTTCTATGTGCTTAATATCGATACCAGCGGTTGCTGTCCAGGCGTTCCATCGGATCAGCGAGAAGGTATTTTTCGCGAGAAACTACAAGGCCGGATCGAATTACTCCGCTCTCTTTCTCAAAACCCAGATCATCGATTTGAGGCCTTGTATTCTCGTGACAACTTACTCAATGCCACGCGAGGGTACGTGGAGGAAAAAAATATTGATTTAATAGTCATGGGAGCGGTCCGCCGGGATTTCCAGCAGCATACCCTGATTGGGAATCACACCTATGAAATTATGAAGAAGGTCAAATGCAATCTTTTGGCCATTCCTGAAAACAGCCAGTACGTGGCGCCGCGGGAAGTAGCCATTCCCATCGATTATTCGGTGTCGTTGGATAAAAGGGTGTTACAGTTTTTGGGACATGCTACCGTACCCAATGAAACCCGCTTTACCGTGATGGAGGTCAAGGAGAAATTGGTTCCCCAGGGGCTGGAGTCAGAAGAGGAAAAGGATCTGTTTTATCCTCTAAGTCATAGGAAGCTGCGATTTACGGAGCTCGAAACGGAAGCGGTTGCTTCCAAGGAACAGTTTATGCAGGTGCAGCAAGAGTTCGATATGCTTGTGATCTTGGGAAGAAATCTTAGTATTTGCGACCGGCTTCTGCATACCGAACATGGTCTCTACTCAAGTATTGAAAACCGGCTGCCTATTCTGGTGTTACACAATTAACGGGCTGCTTCTGCGGGAAACCCCGGGATTGAAAATTTCCAATTCTTTTACCTTCAAAGAGTTATTTCCTGGGGATGTTTGGGCGAAAACATCCTGTTTTCCTATTACTCTTCATGAAAATTACGTACATTTTGCCCGTTAAAATATACATCCCACGTGAGTCGGAAAAAATTATTCTGGATTGGCATTTTAGGAGTTCTGTTATTTGTATTGCCTGCCGTAGTGGGAGGTTTAATTACAGAAGGTTACGATCCCTTTTCTCATTTGATCAGTGAGACGTATGCCATCGATACCCCGTATGGACCTTACCTGCGATTTTTGGGGTTTGTTCCCAGTGGGATTCTGTTGCTGATATTCTCCTGGGGCTGTGTCCAGCATTTTCCAAATACCTTTTTGATTCGAGAAGGTTTGAGAGGCCTGGGGATATTCTACGGGCTTTTCACTGCCATTACCGGACTCTTTCCCTGCGAAGAAGGTTGTAGCTTCGAAATTATCGGAACCAGCATCTCGCATCAGATTCATCATCTGGCCAGTCTGGTGATTTACATCTTTGTTCCGATCTGTATCCTGATTATAGGGGTGGGCCTGCGTCAGAAGAGGGTACAGCGGACCCTGTACAGAATAACGATTTCCAGTGGTTTATTGGGTATGCTGTTGAGTACGGCTTTATTACTTAATATCAGCGCTAGGTTTGTAGGTTTGCTTCAGTTCTTATTGGAGATGACCATTTTGGTCTGGATTGTTTACTTTGCCTTCTATCTGCGTGCCAATACTCCTGTGCGACCTGTGCCTAAAAAGGCGTATGGAAGGCATGCTTCTGCCAGTGGAAATTCCTGAGACAACCTGGGGAGGCATAGAGGGAATCAACTCGAAATCAGAAAGATCATGAAGTTCTTCACCATTGGCATTTACCACCGAACTGAAAGTGAATTCTTTGGAGCACTAGAGGAGGCACAAATTCAACTTTTCTGTGACATCAGAAGGCGCAGGGGGATCCGGGGAAAGCAGTACGCTTTCGGAAACAGCAAGCTTCTTCAGAAGCGTCTAGATGGTATGGGCATTGCTTATTGGCACCTTCCGGAGCTCGCACCTACGACAGCTATGGTGCATCGACAGGATCAGATTGATGGGGACTCGGGTATTTCCCGACGGGATAGGCGGGTTCTTTCTTCTGAATTTGTTGAAGAATATAAGCGGGAAATCCTATCTGAATTTGATGTGGACCGCTTTCTCCACCGGCTCAGCCAAACTAAAGTGGAAAAAGTGATACTGTTTTGTCTGGAACGGGAGGCTGCAGCCTGTCATCGATCTCTGGTGGCCGAGATCCTTCAATTGCGAGGTTTCGATATTGAGCACCTTTGACAGGAGGCGCGCTATATCCTGAAAAAGAATTTGCAGTAAAATAATTTACTTGTATCAAAATTTCGTTAATACCTTATTGGGAGCGAGAGGCTTTCTCTATATTCGTCTGGGTTCTGATGGAACCTGTCCCATTCTATTGCTAAACCAACCTGTTGTTCTGGCATAACGTAAAAACAATTAATACAACGTTATCGATGGAACACGAATATCTCACATCTTCGGATGTCGAAAAAACGGAGGATTTCAACAAATCAGAAGAACCACTATATGGAAAGGGGGCCAAATGGAAGCGCAGAAGGAATTTACTCCTTCTTCTGCCAGAATACTTTGATTTGGGTGCGGCCGTAAGATTTACAGAGCTGCTGAATGTTTCGGGCGGCACCATTTTGAACGATGTGAAATGGCTTCATAAAGAAGGATACCTGGTAAAACCTCAGAGAGGGTATTACAAAAAAGTGCAAGTCTTCAAGCTAAAGGGCACGGGATCTTAAGGTACAAAGGAACTACAGGGAAGGCAATCCGCGGCCCTGAGGGCAGGATTAAAACTAAGAATGAGGATACTACTAAATATCCTCATTCTTATCTGGGGGGATTTGCGAACTAAGCTACCTTCAGGTAGCTGTAATAGGCCAGAACATTCTGGTAGTACAACAAGCTTTTCTTGTCGGTTTTGATGCAGGACTTTAAAAATCGTTCAAGATCCTGGCAGTCAAAAGACACTTTGGTGTATTCGGTGGGTGTGATCGGGAGATCTACTTTCACCTTTTGCCTGTCATAATCAATTTCAACATTTTTGGCTTCAAAATAAACCTTTACCAATCCCTTGTGGAGAGATGAGAATGAAGCTCCGGTTTTCAGGCCTTCGTTACAACTGTAAGAGAGTAAATTCTTTACTTCTTCTATAATCGATGATGAGGGTTGAGATGTTGTCATGTGGTTACTTTTATGTGGTTAACTGGGACTAAATTACTCCTTGTTGTGTTAAAACACTTCTAATAATTTGTTGATTAGCAAATAAATAACATAGGCTATGGGGTTTTAGGAAGAAATTAGCAGCCGGAAATTCCACTTGATTCTTATCTTGTGGGAAAAGGATTAACACCATGCCATTTCTAAAAAAATTTACCCCTACGCTCCGGCGGATTTTGTTTCTCTGGAAGAGATAACCAGCTACGCGTGTGGAACCCAAAAAGGATAAAGCTTATGCTGCACCTCAAGATTTTACTTCATTAAGATGAAAGCGCGATATCGAAAGCTTCTACTGTGGATCGTGGGAATTCTGATCCTGGTATTGGGAGGTGTCCTGCTGGTAGAACGCATGCTGGAGCGTCGGGTAGAGGCTTCTTTAGGAGATCAAGCTGAGGTTGCCCTTGTTGACATTAGTCTGGTATTAAACCGGATGGAGCTTCGTGGATTCAGCCTCAAGCTGGATGAGGTTCAGGTGGAGGCAGATGCCATCAATCTGTCAGGATTTAAGATTTTTCCCTGGCTGTTGCGCGATGAAATACAGGTAAAAAATCTGGAGGTTGCCAATATGCAGTTCACTCATTGGAGTGATCGGACTGATACCATCGCTGCGGCTTCCCTTGATTACCGGATCGGGGTTGATGCCTTTTCTTTAATGAATGCTCAGGTGCAGGTGCTGAGCCCAGATGAGGAATCTTTGTCTGGCGTGGTGTCAAAACTGGTTCTTGAAGGTGTTGAACTGGATCAGGAAAGTCTTCAGGCGCCCATTCCATTTCGCTATGACCGGTATTTTTTACAGGTAGATTCTTTGAAATCAACCCTGGACCCCAGACATGAGCTTCGTTTGAGCAGGTTAACTTCTGATAACGGAGCGCTACTTGCCCAGAACCTTGCGGTAATTCCTCTTTATGATCGGGAGACTTTTCAGCAGCACATTGATCATGAGCTGGATCGTTATGACCTGAGGGTGGCAGGTGTGGCAATGGATAGTCTTGGGATAGACTTTCCGGGTGATACCCTGAAAATTACAAGTCCTCTACTGAGGATTGATAGGGCAGACCTTGAGGTGTATCGCGATAAATTGCAGCCGGATGATCCTTCCAAAAAGCTGCTCTACAGTGCACAGATAAGAAAGCTTCCGATTCATCTGGAGGTCCATAAAATGGAGGTAGTGGACAGTCGTATTGTTTATCTGGAAAGGGTACATAAGGAACGAGAGCCCCTTCAGGTGGTTTTTTCCGAAGTAGGGGGTATGGTGTGGAACCTAAGTAATTTTTCTGCGGGTAAGGCCCTTGACGATACCCGGGTAAAGGTAGAGGCGCGGTTTATGGAATCAGCACCTCTGCAAGTTGACTGGTCCTTCAATGTGGAGGATCCGATGGATCATTTTCGTATTTCAGGAAGTTTTACGGGACTGCCCTCCGAGGGAATCAACCGTTTCCTGACTCCCGCAATGAACCTCAAAGCCAACGGGGGGATTTCCTACCTGGCCTTTAACTTTCAGGGGAATGACCATCAGGCCACAGGGGAAATGCGGCTGGAATACCAGGATTTTTCCGTGGATGTTCTCAAAAAAGATGGCAGTGAAAAAAGGGGGCTTTTCACGGCGATTGCCAATATTTTTGTCAGTAGCAAAGCCGAAGGTAAGGACACGGAGCTCATGGATTTAGAGGTAACTCGTGACAAGAGTAAATCCTTCTGGAATTTCCTTTGGCTGTGTTTGAAGGAAGGGGCACTGGAATCTTTCCTCTAAGAGCGACCCGGCCAGGGCTGGAGCAAAAAAAAGGGCTTCAAAAACTGAAGCCCCTCTTTAACCATATAACTAAAACCAACTAAAACAAACGCATTTTCTTTTTCCCTTACACAGTCATTGAAAACAACTGCGCCTGGGGTTGACTTCGCTTCAAGAGTAAATCGAAAGCCATACAAACATTCCTTACAAAAGGCCTGCCATTTTCATTGATGCGAAGTGAATTTTCCCGAATCTCAACCAGATTATCCTGCTCAAGCTCTTTTAAATCTTCAAGAACTTCTGGAATCGCTGGGAACCACCCACCTTCGGCCCCCCAGGTCGTTTCCAGTTGGCACATTAAATTGAGAATATGCTGTCTGATAATCTGATCTTCTGTGGTGAGAATATGGCCCCGAAAAAGCGGAATTTCATTTTGCTCGAGTCGGGTGTAGTAATCTTCCAGCTTTTTTTCGTTCTGCGCAAAGCCATTCCAGCTGTCACTGATGGCCGAAACCCCTAAACCAATCATGACCCTTGTCTTTGAAGCGGTATAGCCCATGAAGTTTCTATGCATGCTTCCCTGTTCCATAGCCTTGTAGAGCTTATCGCCTTTTAGCGCGAAGTGATCCATTCCGATCTCCACATATCCAGCAGCTGCGAGATCTTGTTTCCCCAGCTCATACATCAGACGCTTCACCTGGGCTTCGGGAAGATCCGAGTCCTTAAATCCCCTCTGGCCATTTCCCTTGATCCATGGAACATGCGCATAGCTATAAAAGGCGATGCGGTCGGGCATCAGTTGCAGGGTCTTTTCGATAGTTGATCTCACGTGTTCCACCGTCTGGAAGGGGAGTCCGAATATCAGGTCATGGCTTACAGAGGTATACCCGATACTGCGCGAGTTTTCTGTGACTTTCTGCACATTGGCAAAGGGCTGAAACCTGTTGATGGCTTGCTGGACTTCGAAATTATAATCCTGGACCCCGTAACTGACTCTTCTGAAACCCAGATCGTATAGAACCTGAAGATGCTCCGGGGTGGTGTTATTGGGGTGTCCTTCGAAGCTGAAATCAGGATCAGGTGCCAGGACCGCTTTTTCAAACAGGCCGAGCATCATTTTTCTGAGGTTCTCGGGCTTGAAAAACGTGGGCGTGCCTCCTCCCAGATGTATTTCTTTGATGACGGGCGGCTGAGGCAGTAACTGAAGGTATAAATCCCATTCCTGAAGGATGGCATCAATATAGGGCGACTCCACTTCATGACGTTTGGTGATGCGTTTGTTGCAACCACAAAAAGTGCATAAGCTTTCACAGAAAGGAAGGTGGATATACATGCTGATCCCTTCGGTTTGGTTGGTCTGCTCAAAGGATCGGGTGAGGGTTTGAAGGTATTGTTCTGTAGAAAAACCATCTTTGTTCCAATAAGGCACGGTGGGATAACTCGTGTACCTGGGACCGGGTACGTTGTATTTCTGAATTAAGGAATTGCTCATACCATATAGATTTACAGCAAAAATAAGGGCCTTGCTGGTGCCTAATCATGACCTGAGTCAGGTTCCGGGTAATTTCTGCCTCAGGCCCGGTGCATTTTAGAAATCAGAAAAAAAGGGATTAAAAAAGGCCCTCAGACCTGAATCTGCGGACCTGGGGGGAACCATAACAGGGAAGTAAGATTAGCGCTGGCGATTTTCATAAATGGCCATGAACAGATTGGATGCAATATTGCGGGCCCGGTTTTTTGCAATCCAGGCGCGATCTCCCTCAAACAGCTCATCCACCGTCTGAAACCACAGGTTCAGCCATACGCCGAAATGTTTCTGCTCAATGCTGTTGTCGAAGTGGTCATCCACCTGATTGTGGGCGCGCATGGGATTGCCCCTGAATTTACTCACAAAGAATAGGTTGGTTTCCCAGAAATCCGTAAGCTTCTCAATATGAGCCGGCCAATCGTCAATGGTCTCATTAAAGAAGGCGCCGATCTCCTGGTCCTTTCTTACCTTGTCATAGAAAGACGACACCAGTTGAAATACATCCTCCCGATTCTCTATGTCTTTTTTCGTCATATTAATATAACATTGCAATGTTTGCCAGCGCCACAATGGAACTGACAGCTAAGCTAACCAGAAGGGCGTTAAAAACAAATTTTGGTTTCATTTGCAGCAGCACAGTGGAATTGTAAATCATACAAACAGATACCACCAGAAATAACTGAATCATTTCGACCAGGCCGTGTCCATTGAGCAGTATGAGCATGGCAGCTGCTCCTCCAAGACAACTTGAAAGGATGATAGCCACAGAGGCATAACCCAGATACAATTGAGAAAAATCATCTAAAAGGGATTTGTAAATTTTCATGACGTTGTGATTTTAAGTTGATGTAAAATTACATCTGGTCATAACCCTATGTTATGATTGAAATCATAAACGCCGCAATCTCTATGATTTTAAAATGAAGATTCTCAAGCGGATAGGAATCGATAAAATGATACTGCTCATGTTTTTAGCCGGAGAAAGCGGGAACTAGAAATCCCGCAGGCCTCAAGAAAAAATAATTGAGGGGAACGATGAGAAGAGAAGGAATTAGCGGTAGACCTTCCTGTTTTTGATCTGAATCTCCCCCTTCTTTTCAAGAGACTTCATGGCCCGGATCACAGTCTCCACCCGTAGGCCTGTAAGATCCGCAATTTGTTGGCGGGTCAAATCTACTTTGAAGGTGTAGTTCCCGGATAATTTATGGACGTGCTTTTTGAAATAATCAATGATGCGCAGGATGCGATGCTCGGGTTCCTGACTGGCAATTTCTGAAGCCATTACGGCTTTATAGAAGAGCCGGCTGGCCAGGGTCTGGGTGATTTTCAGGTGAATATCCGGGTGGGCAGCCAGTAATTCGAAAAAAGGTTCTTTGTGAAGTTGAATAACCACAGCCTCAGTAAGAGCTTCTGCATTGGCGGGATATTTTACCGAGGCGAACAATGGAGGTTCTCCAAAGCTTTGTCCTGCTGAGAACAAGCCCTGAATGAACTCTTTTCCGTCCTGATTGTAGTTGTTCATTTTGACCTCCCCCGAAACTACCTGATAGTAATTCTGGGCTGCCTCCCCTTCTGCAAATAGCTGGTCCCCTTTGGAATATTCGACCTTTCTTGCGCCAAAATCCAGCAGTAAACCCTCACTGATCATGATTACTGGTATGACTCAATGACCTCAGATAAATCGCGCTTTGACATCAGTCCCGACTGGCGCCAAACCTGCTCTCCCTCTTTAAAGAGAATGAGAGTGGGCACACCACGAACCCCGAAATCAGAAGCCAAAGCCTGATTTTTGTCCACATCTATTTTAATGATCTTGACCTTCTCTCCCAAATCGGACTTCACCTCTTCCAGAATAGGGGCAAGGACCTGGCAAGGGCCGCACCAATCCGCGTAGAAATCAACCAGCACCGGCTTGGTGTCTTTGACAATTTCACTGAATTTACTTTTCATGATTTTAATGTTTGACCTGTTTTACATTGAGCCGATTTTCAGAAATTTGGGTTGCTCTTAAATGAAGATGTTCCCAGGTTCAGAAAAATGCCTTTTCATCAAAAATACGATATTTTTTACCGATGCGCTATAGCAGCTTTTTGAAGGTGTAAGTTAAAATTAATCTGAATGTCATCTTTGACCACGATGATTCCAAAGAGTTTTTTGGGAGGTTTCAAATCGTAGTCGCTGATATTAAGCTGAAGTTGTCCTGCAATTTGAAGGTTTTGCTCCTGCTCCTTTTGTTGCTCCGGGAAAAGTTGAACCGGAATCTGATATTCTCTTACCAGCCCCGCAATCCTTATGGCCACTGTTGCTCGGGCCCTTTGGCCATCCTGAACTTCTACCCTGAGCAGCTTTAAATCAATAACAGGATATTGGTCCGATTGCAAAAGGGCATGAAAGTCCTTATTGATTCCTCTGCTTCCACAATCAAACCCACTATTTCTGAGCTTTAAAACGGTGTTCCTGAAATGGATTACCCCCTCGCTTTCCAGGTAATTTACCCGGTAGGAAGGATCTAATAATCCCATATCATAGCCACAAGAAAAATCAGTGATATTGGTATCCCCTGTTATGGAGAGGCTGGAGCCGGGAAGGATTTCGATCTGTTGCACAGCCCACTGCTGTGCCTGAGCAACTATCGAGAGACCCAGGAAGAATAGGAGCAGATATTTCTTCATGATAGGCTAATTTAAAAAATTATGGGGAAAGGCATAGCCCTTCCCCATATCCTGTAATCCCTGATTAGAAGCTGATGGCAGCTTCGACCATCAAACCATTGAACTTTCCACCATTGTAGATGCTGGTAGGGCCAAACCCTTTGTAATCCTGGTGAACATATTCCAGTTTGGCCAGAATGTTTTTGGTCATAAACCATCCAGCTCCAATTTGAACCCGGTTGATGTCAATGTCTCTGTAGGTAACAGCTTCCTCCCCGCTAATGGTGTTGTACCGGCCGGCTACATAAAACTTCTCATCTGCTCCGAACCGGTAGATCAGATCTCCTGCCAGCTGAGTGAAACTTCTGCTGTCAGGATCGGTATCTCTCTGTCCGGTAGCGTATTCAAAGGTTCCGAAGAATTCCAATCCGCCATACTTAAAGAACGGGTTTATCATCACTGCGGTAATCTCATTTCCAAAAGCGGGATTGTATCTTCCGGAAGTAAAGTTGGCAGAAGCGGATGCACCTTCGGGCTCAAGAACCATGTAATATCTGGAACCTGCACGATCAGCACTGTAGAGATAGGAGTTGGCTACCTGACTGGTGTGGTAAAGAGATCCGGTGAGCCGGAACCTGAAGTCATCTGCCAGATAGTTGTCATATCCGAGCTTAGCTACAAATGATACTCCATCAGTAGTAGGACTGGAGACGGATTGGTTCAATTTTCCGTTGGTTGCCCCAACCATTCCCAAAAATCCACGGTCACGGTAGTAAACCTCAGCCCCGACTTCTGTGGTAAAAGCATCCATAATGTAGTTCCCTACGAAGGGGTTTTGGAGGGAATGAGCATTATCAGTTCTTCTAAAGTGTGCATCTCCATAGTTGGTTTCCATATGCCCGATCTTAAGGGTAACCTTATCCATTAAATGATCCATAAATCCTGGATTGATAAAATCCAGACGATCGATCAAAATGTACCCATCCTTAACATAGGGCTCCGGGTGGTGTCTGGAAGACAGATAAGTCCGCAGGTGCATACGTACCCCGTGGTACAACTGCACATCCAGATCAAGATTGGCCGTTGGCAGGTTGAAGTTCGTTCCGAGATCGCTCAGGGCAACCTGCCCGGAATTCTCATGGCGAAGGCTTTGAAACTGGATGGTAGAAGCACCGCCAATTCGAACCTGTAGTCCGTCGAAGGTACTGACACTGTCTTTAGGGGATTCGAAAATATTGATGCCCCGCTTGTCCAGGGGTCGGAAGTTGTCCAGATCCCTTTCCTGAGCCTGGGTGCTCAGACCGGCGGTGATCATAATAAGCGCTAGGAATTTTGATATACGTTTCATAT
>JAJUIC010000151.1 GCA_029265595.1 Flavobacteriaceae bacterium | reverse complement strand
CCCAATCCTGGGTCCATGGCTCAAATTCCACCGTAACCTGATCGTTCAACCAGTAGGTTACTTTATCTTCAGTGAAGCGGATACGGGTAGAATTCCACTCCCCTATTTCTTTCAGATCAGCTTCATCATACTCCGGATCATACATTCCGTAGTCTCCACCTATAGATTGCCAAGGCTCCAGTTTTGAAGGGAACCCCAGCTGATCAATGATTTGGTATTCTGGTGCTACGAAATAAGGTGCAGGGTATTTTTCATCTTCAACAACGTGATAGAACACCCCGCTATTCCCTTCAGGAGAGAGCTTCCACTCCAGATACAGTTCAAATTCATCGAATTCCTCTTTCTCATAAACAATATCGCCTCCGATATCACCACCTTTTCCCAGGGTTTTAAGGGTCCCATCCTCTATCACCCATCCATCAGGCAAACCTTCCCCTTGCTCGCCATTGTAGGCGCGCCATCCATCCGCATTGGTTCCGTCAAAGAGGTAGATCCACTCGGATTCATCCTCAGCAGCATTATCCGAACCGCTGAGCGATTGCGCTCCCTGGTCCTGCTGTGTTACATTCTCATTTCTATTTCCGTCCTTGCAGGCAACCATCAGGGCCATCGCAAAAAGACTTAATACTACTTTTTTCATATTCTGGTTTCGTTAATTAAATTCGTCTCATTTTTACCGGATCCCACTGGATAAACTTATTCTCCCTGTAGCTGTCGTTACAGAGCAATGCAGGAGCAGCAGCCCGGAAGCCAAATACAGGATCCTGCCCCACTGTTCCTCCAGTTCGAATGGCGTGGAAGAAATTGGCAAAGTGGTCGTAGTGCGCGCCTTTGTAGCCTTTCTCCGCTTTGAAATGGGTTTCATTGGGAGGTAATATCTGCTTTCTGTCGCTCTGTGAAGTTTGAGCTTCAGCCGCTTTTTCCTTCATGAAAGGATCCTCCATTTCAGGCGCATCATTTTGTTTTAGCAACACATCATTCCACCCGATATCCATGGATCCTTTATTTCCTACGATTTTAAGGAAGGTACTTCCACTGGTTCCATCCACAAAATTACAGCGTAGAGACAGGTTGAACCCCGGATGCTGTTCCGAGTCTGGATAATCAAACATTCCAATTAGAACATCCGGCACCTCTCTTCCATCTTCCCAGAACCTCAAGCCTCCCATAGCTGCGATTTTGTTCGGTCCCAGAGAATTGGTAATAAAATGCAAACTGGAAAACAGGTGTACAAAAAGATCCCCTGACATACCCGTACCGTAGTCGGTATAATTTCTCCATCGGAAGAACCGCTCCTTATCAAAGGGTCTTTTGGTGGTTGGTTCAATAAAGCGTTTCCAGTCCACCGTCTGGGGAGAGGCATCAGCGGGGATCGGATACTGCCAGGCTCCTATAGGCGAATTTCTCGCCCAGAACCCTTCTGCATAATTAATATCTCCGATGGCTCCGCTTGCAAGAAGCTCCCTGGCTTTCTCATTTCCAAGGGAAGACATTCCCTGGCTTCCTACCATAAAGACTTTCCCGGATCGCTCCCAGGCCTTGATGACCTCCTGGCCTTCTTCTACAGAATGCACCAGCGGTTTTTCACAATAAACGTGTTTACCGGCCTTAAGGGCGTCGACGCTGATCTTTTTGTGCCAGTGATCTGGAGTTCCGATAATAACGGCATCCACGTCTTTGCGATCCAGAACCTGGGTATAATCTTTAGTGGTGAAAATATCACTTCCCCACCTGTTCTTAGCATCCTGAAGTCTGCCATCATAAAGATCACAGACAGCGACCAAGTGAACGTTTTCGTGCTGAAGTGCGGTATTGGCATCTGCCACCCCCATTCCACCTGCTCCAATCAGTGCAATGCGAATTGGGTCGTTACCAGGTTTACTTAAGTTTCGAATCAGGAAGCTCGTATTCTTAGCTTCCCCTGCAAAAGCAGTAGGCAGGATAGCTGCGGTTGCACCGGCAATCCCAAGTTTCTTAATAAAAGAACGTCGTTTGTTCTCCATAATAAAATATATCAGTTTAAAATCATTTACGTTGGGTAAAACTATTATAAGAGGATGTAATAACCGGGGTAATGTTTGGGGTAATAGCCTGAAAATATTATGTTTCCACCGGTTCTAACAAGGATACATCTAAGGGCTCACCATAATAGCTATGGTATAATTTCTTGTAATTTTCGATGACCTTCTTGGCTGAGCCATACTTTCCCTGGCTCCTTAAAAGCAAAACTTTTTGTTTGATGGCCACATCAAAAAGTGGATCCACAACCAGTATCCCTTCTATAAGATCATGCTGCTCTTCTGGGGTAAGAAGATCCGGTTTATCTATATAAGGGGTGAGCAGGTCGAGCAGACGAGTATTAAAATCTGCTTTTATGGCATCGAGCCATTCCTCCTCCAGCTCCGGTAACAGGCTACCTCCACCGGCTAATCTGGCCAAAGCAACTGCAGTTTGCACATCAGCAGGCGCCACTTTTCGATTTGAAAACAAGCCTGGCATCAGCTGTTCCATCTGCATTAAATCCATATGGAATCCCTTACCAGCTTCAAAACGCCACTTTTTGTCTTCAAAAACAATGGTTCCGTCCACCTGGTCTTCCAGAAGTTTTCGAATTTCCTTCACCTGAGTACTTCGGTTGTTTTTCTTGTTTTGCGTACTAAAACCCGGCCACAGTAAATCGCTGAGTTCTTTGGAAGTAATTCCCTCTTCCCTTAAGGTGTATAGAATAACCAGAACAAGCAGTTCCCTTCGTTTGGGAGAAAACTGGTGACTGATATCCTGACCCGATTTGTTTAGGATTTTAAATCCGCCTAATAAACCTATGTAATTAGTCTGAACTTGCACAAGCGCTTCTTCCTTTTCGGGATTTAAACCTGTAGGAGCCGACCTGGGAGCCTGAGGGTTTCGCTTTTTTCTGGTGAAAACCACCACTCCCAGTCCCAGGAATCCCCCAATCAAGGCCATACCCATCCATCGAAACCCGGCCAATCCTTCCCCGTTCTGCCTGTTCTGGGCATATACAGTAGTAATTTCCTCATCACTCAGGGCCCGCTTCCAAATCTTTAAATCCGTGAGGTACCCGGCATAATTTTGTCCCCAGAGATTACTGCCAATCAGCAAAGCGTGATCGGCATGATTAATATCAGCGGCAGGCACCTCTTCCATGAGCTGACCATTGAGATAGAAATATAGTTTTTGCCCGGGGACATAAACCATCGCAATATGACTCCATTTTCCCTTTTCGACCAGGGGTTCGGAACTGGTATGATCCTTTATCCCGATAGTGGTGAACTGCAAATGACCATTAAAAATTTTTGCTGAAAAAACTTCCCCTTTCCCAACCAGACTCTGACTTCCTTCTATCTCATCGGGATGGATCCATACAGCTATACTGATTTCCTCCAGACTCTCGGCTATATCACTGCGCACATCAAGATAACTCGTCTCCCCGTTGAAGTATGCTACGGCACCTTTCTCACCATCCCTACTGAAATCTAAATCACTGACAGCAATATAATCTTCGGCTCTGGCTACATTTAAACCATCTCTTTTCAAAGGAAAGTCGTACCGAAGCCGATCGTCCAGTTCATACTTCAGGGCCCTAAATAATTTTGGCCCCTTTATTTTACGATTTCGATCGGTGAAATTATAAATGTCTGGGGAGAACATAAACCCGCGCCGCTGAGGCGAAAGCGTATAGTCGCTGGTGCGGAAGACGCCATGGGTCTCCAGATGTGGGAATTCACGCCAGGATACACCCTCCAGAGGTTCTCCTTTATATAACACTTCCGCTTTATAAATGGGCCTGCTAAAAAAAGATTCCTTCAAAAATTCAGGGTCAGAAATAAAAGGAGCTTTCACTACATCCGGGATGACCCCGTATTGTAATATCAGTTCATCAAGAAAAGCTGTAATTTCCTGCCGGGACCTCAGGCTGTCTGTTTCTACGAGATTATACTTAT
>JAJUIC010000035.1 GCA_029265595.1 Flavobacteriaceae bacterium | reverse complement strand
CAGACTGGAGAGTTTATCGGTAAACAGAATCCCTTCAATATGATCGTATTCGTGCTGGATGACCCGGGCGGCATGACCCGAATAGGTTTCGGTGTGCTTTTCGAAGTTCTCATCGTAGTACTCGATGGTCAGGGTTTCCTTGCGAAAAACATCTTCCCTAATATCGGGAATACTCAAACAGCCCTCGTTAAACGCCCACTCTTCTCCCTCTTCTTCCAGAATCCGGGCATTGATGAAAACTTTTTTAAGTTCCTTCAATTGGTCCCGCTCCTGTTGTGAGAGTTCTTCATCTTCGGCAAAAGGAGAAGTATCGATTACAAACACCCGAATGGGCAATCCAACCTGTGGCGCAGCAAGCCCCACTCCATAGGCACCATACATGGTCTCCTTCATATTTTCGATCAGCTCTTTCAGGTTCGGATAGTCCGGAGAAATGTCTTTTGCCTTCTTACGTAAAACAGGGTCCCCGTAGGCTACAATTGGTAATATCATTTTATTGTTTTTAATCTTGTTCTTGGCTGCAAAAACCCTTCCGTAATAAAAATCGGTATCCTTATTTGTACAGGTAACTTTGCAAAATAATGGTTGCACTCACCTCATCCACCAGCGCTTTATTCTGACGTTGCTTTTTCTTGAGTCCACTGTCAATAAGGGTCTGAAAGGCAATCTTTGAGGTAAAACGCTCATCGACCCGTTTCACAGGTATATCAGGAAACTGTTTTTCAAATTCCTTTAGAAACCGGGCAATATATACTTCACTTTGTGAAGCAGTGTTGTCCATTTGCTTTGGCTCTCCTATCAGCACCAGTTCTACCTGCTCCTTTGCAAAATAATCCTTCAAAAACCCCAGCAATTCTTTGGTCGGCACCGTAGTGAGTCCGGAAGCGATAATTTGCAGCTCATCTGTGACGGCTATACCGCTTCGTTTAGTACCAAAATCTATTGCAAGGATGCGTGCCATCAGCTTTTGGTGCAAAGGTAAGGTTTAAATCATTTGATGACCAAAAAATCGTTTTGAAGCCCTTATCTTTGTCCAAAATTGTTATTATGACCCAACTGGAGAGCCTAATAAACGAGGCCTGGAATAACCGGGACCTTTTGCAAGATACCAAAGTTACGGATTCCATTCGCGAAGTGATCAATCTTCTGGACGCCGGCCAACTGCGGGTAGCTGAACCTACCTCAGAGGGATGGACTGTGAACGAATGGGTAAAGAAAGCAGTAGTGCTGTATTTCCCCATTCAGAAGATGGAAACCCTGGAAGCCGGTATCTTCGAGTACCACGACAAAATGCCTTTAAAGACCGGCTATAAAGAAAAAGGAATTCGGGTGGTACCTAATGCAGTTGCCCGACATGGAGCTTATATTTCCAAGGGAGTAATCATGATGCCGAGCTATGTCAATATCGGGGCCTATGTAGATGAAGGAACCATGGTGGACACCTGGGCCACGGTAGGAAGCTGCGCCCAGATCGGAAAAAACGTTCACCTAAGTGGAGGAGTCGGAATCGGCGGAGTTCTGGAGCCCCTTCAGGCCGCTCCTGTAATTATTGAAGACAATGCATTTTTGGGATCCCGCAGTATTGTGGTGGAAGGAATCCGCGTGGAAAAGGAGGCGGTACTGGGAGCTAATGTCGTTTTAACCGCATCCACCAAGATCATTGATGTGACAGGAGATGAGCCAGTTGAAATGAAAGGAGTGGTTCCTGCAAGGTCAGTGGTTATTCCCGGGAGTTATACCAAAAAGTTCCCGGCAGGCCAGTATCAGGTACCTTGTGCCCTGATTATCGGAAAACGCAAGGAGAGCACCAACAAAAAGACTTCTCTTAATGATGCCTTGCGCGAATACAACGTTGCGGTTTAAATTACCTCAGAGTAACTGATGAAAATTCTGGTCATTCAGCAAAAAATGATAGGGGATGTGCTCACCTCCTCTATCCTTTTTGAAGCGCTTCGGAGTCGTTTTCCTCAGGCTGAATTACATTATATGATTCAGCCACACACCAGCGCGGTGGTTGAGAACAATCCTTTTATTGACAAGCTGATTTTATTCGAACCCAAAGAAAATGGTTCCCTGAGAGGTTTTGTAAATTTTATCAGAGTTGTCAAAAAGGAAGGCTACGATCTGGTGATTGATGTGTATTCCAAAATCGGAACGGCCGTGCTGAGTTGGTTTTCCGGAGCATCCGGCCGCATTTCCTATCATAAGTGGTATACCTCATTGGCCTATAGCCACTGCGTGAAGCGCAAGTCGGAACCTGCAACAGAAGCCGGCCTGGCCATTGAACATCGAATGGCTTTACTACGGCCTCTCGAGGTACTTTTCCCCCAGGTACTTAAACCTAAAATATACCTCAGCTTGCAGGAAAATGAGAATGCGCGCATTCAACTGCAAAAGGCCGGTGTATCTCTGGAGAACCCCCTGGTGATGACCAATATTTTGGGTAGTTCACCAGTGAAGACTTATCCTATTGCCTATATGGCCCGGCTGCTGGATTTTATTGCTGCTCAGCATCAGGCCCAGATTTTATTCAATTACATCCCCTCGCAAAGGGACCTGGCCCGGCAGGTATATGAAGCTTGCCTTCCCACAACCAGGCAGCTAATTTTTTATGACATCATGGGGAACAGTTTGAGAGAATTCATGGCCATTACAGCTCAGTGCAATGCGCTTATAGGGAATGAAGGCGGGGCTATTAATATGGCCAAGGCCCTGAATGTGCCAACTTTCGCCATATTCTCTCCTCAGATCCAGAAAAAAGCCTGGAGCCTTTTTGAAGATGGGCGACAAAATGTATCGGTCCATTTATCTGAATTTCAACAGGAGCGTTTTAAAAACAAGTCGGAGGGGCATCTAAAGAAAAACTCCCATTCCTACTATAAAGATTTTAAACCAGAATTTTTCTTCCCGCAGCTCCAGGCTTTCCTGGACCTCCATTTGAAGAAAAAAGCGGCTTAACCTGCCAGGAGGAAGACAAATCACTTCTTCCAGAACTTCAGCTTCTTTTTCAGCTCCTTTTTGCGTTGAAACTTGCGCTGGAATTCGGTGGTATGAAACCACATTCGATCAAACACCTCCTGCTCCGGACGCCCTATAAGAGTGGCATATTCACTAGCCATAATCCGGATCATTTCCTTTTGAGGGGTGAGCCGGGCCATATTTTTCATCCTGTCTTCAAAATCCAACGCCCGGAAATTCATCCGGTTGAGATCGACCAGATAAAACCTGTATCCCTCTCCTTCTCTGTCTATAAGGGTGTTTCCGGGGGAGTGGTCCAGAAATTCAATTTCCTTCTGGTGAAGCTCGTAGCTAAAACGAGTAAAGGCTCTAAGCATTTGCTCCCAGTCCGGGAGATTTCGATCCAGGACCATACTCCGAAAGGTAAACTGACAGTTCAGATGTTCACTGACATAATACGACCGCTTGAAGATCAGTCCGGCTTTCTCCTCGGCATAAGCAATGGGATAAGGCGTGCCTATTCCTTTGGAAAGCAGAATTTGAGCATACTCAAAGGAACGCTCGGCTTTGGATTTTCGCAGAAACCGATACGCAATTTTATTTACGGCATTCGGGATTTTAAAGGACTTAATATTGATCGTTTTCCCCTCCAGTTCAAAAAGTTTAATCTTATTTCGGTCTCCGTCCCCAAAGAGGATTCCTTCTGAATCAAAATTATGAATAAAGGACATGATTTTTCCCTCCTTCGGGAGATACTGGGCTGAGAATGCTGTCTTCATAAGACAAAAATAACATAAAGAAATCACAGAACGCCACTCCCTGATCACCAAGTTCCGCTGCAGTGAAACCAGATTGCAGATATCAGGAACTTTAAAAAACATTAAGCCGGCTACAACTGGAGGCTGACGTATATGACAGCCCCACCACCCTCTCCTGGTAAAAACAGCTCTTTTGCTTACCGAGCTTCCTTCACCATTTTAATGTTACAGGGATGAAGTAGGCCAGAAAAAATTAAATGCTTTCGAAAAGAAGTTCTCCATTCCTTACTTTTACAGTCTTTAAAGAAATGCAACATTCGATCTTTTCAGGCAACAGAGAAGGTACCTTTTTTTAAAGTCACACAGCAATTTAGCGTCTATGACGATTTTACATATTTCCGCAGTAAAGAGTTGGGGAGGAGGTGAAAATCACATTGAGAATTTAACCTATGAGTTATCGGTCTCCAACCCCGAGGTTAAAAACATCATCCTATGTGTCCACAACAGCCAGTTTCATAAAAGGCTTCTTGATTTTTCACAACCGGTCGAAACCGCTCCTTTAAGTTTTAACCTTGATCCCAGATATATTTTTAAAATAATCTCTTTGTGTAGAAAAAACCACGTGGACCTGATTCATCTTCATGATCCCAGAGCCATGGCTCTGGCAATAGCAGCAGACCGACTGTACAATCTTCCTCCTTTTATTTTCAGTAAAAAAACCTCATTCCCCATTAAAGACAGGAAACAGACCCTCTATAAATATAATTACCACAAAATCAGAAGGTACCTTTGTGTTTCTGAAACCACTAAAAAAGTTCTTGCTCAGCGGGTCGATCGACACCTGGACATGGTGACCATCTACCATGGCACCCGTGTAGAGGACAAAGATACTGCCACTCCATATTTACTCCGTCAAAAGCTCCATATCGATTCAGAGGCTATGATTATCGGAAATATTGCCAACCACATTAAAGCCAAAAATCTGGAAACCTTTATTGAAGTTGCAAAGTATCTTGTTCATGATAAGGGCAGAGAGGATGTACATTTTGTACAGATTGGAACTTTTACAGAAAAAACACCAGAACTGGTAGAGAAAGTGAAGCAATTGAATCTCGAACATCGGGTTCATTTCCTGGGTTACCTTCCCGGAGCTTCTAACTTTATTGCGCAGTTCAATATTTCTTTAGTAACTTCCATTTCGGAAGGACTGCCCCAGTTCATCTATGAATCTTTTTATCATAAAGTACCTGTTGTGAGTACTGCGGTTGGTGGAATTCAGGAAATTATTCGAAGTGGAGAAAATGGTTTCTTATCCGAAAAAGGTGATTACCGGGGACTGGGAGAGCAAATTCTTTCCCTGCTGACAAATCCTGATCTGAGCATAAAGTTTACAGAGATTTCTCAGAGGGCACTTCTGGAAAAATACACCACCTCAATCATGGCACAACAAACTCTCCAGCAGTATAAGGCAGTGAAGGAGCAAAATATTCCTCCCCAATCTCGCGTTATATAAAACATGAATAGAAAAAAACATGCAAACTGGTAAAAAGCCTACCCCTGGCTTTAACCAGTTGATAAAAATGGATATTTGCTGCTCCGTCATTATCATCAACTACAACACTGCGGACCTCACCCTTCAGGCTATTGCATCTGTTTTACACCATGCAGGCGGAACTGGGATAGAGATTATCGTGGTGGATAATGCCAGTACAGCTGCAGATCTAAAGGTGTTGGAGAACGGCATAAAAAACCTAAACCAGGTATATTTATGTCGCAGTAAAATTAATTTAGGATTTGGCGGCGGCAACATGCTGGGAGTGCAGAAGGCCAGAGGGAAGTATTACGTGTTTCTCAACAGTGACACCTACCTCATGGAGGATTCCATCGAAATCGGCCGGGACTTTTTGAACAAGAACCCTGATTGTGCCGTAGTTGGTTTCCGATCCATAAATGAAGATGGTTATTCCTTCAAAAATTTCAGTTACACCCTAAGTTTCTGGCAGGAACTTTTTGGGGATCAGGTGGCGCGACTTGCCAGTTTCAATAAATTTCCATCCAGAAAAGCAGACCTGACCACACCCACAGAGGTGGGTTCTGTTCAGGGATCGTTTTTAATGGTCAGAGCCGTGGATTTTAATGCCATAGGAGGATTTGATACCAATCTCTTCCTGTATTATGAGGAACTCGATCTTAGTTATAGAATAAAAAAGAAATTAGGTAAATCCACTTATTATCTTCCCCAGACCACTTATGTGCACCTAAGGGGAAAAAGCACACCGCCCTCTTATCCTATTAAAAAGGAGCTCCGCATCTCCCAGTTCTATACGGTAAGAAAGAACCTCGGCTTGTTTCAGTACTTGTTATTCTATATAGGGAATTTCATCAAATACCTCTTCAAAGCCCCCTTCAGCGCAAAGAATCGAAGGTATTTGGCTCTCCTTCTGAAAGGGGTGCCGTTATCTGAATCGCTCAGACATAAACAGGTGATCAGAAACCTTCCCGGACAGTAATAGCAGCCGCCATAAAAGGCCGCTCCAATTAGTTCCTTTTCAGAATGTACAGCAAGGTCTTAGGCTGTAAATTCAAATACGTTGTACCTTTGCCAGAACAGAAATCTTAATCAGAATCAACTACTAATTCCGCTGGCATGAAAGAAGAAATTGAAAGAGCTTTAGCTGTTCTAAAGCGCGGTGGTATCATCCTCTACCCCACTGACACCGTGTGGGGTCTGGGCTGCGATGCCACCAATGCTGAAGCTGTTGATAAAATCTATTCCCTTAAAAAACGCCAGGAGAGCAAGTCGATGATCTGTCTGGTCACCGATTTTAAAATGCTCCAACAGTACGTGGAAGAAATTCCCGATGCTGCCTTTGACATTCTGAAATATGCCAATCGCCCCACAACAATTATATATGATCAACCAGTTGGAGTAGCAGAAAATCTGGTTGGAGAAGACAACAGCCTGGGAATCCGGGTAACCAAAGACGAATTTTGCCAGGGACTGATCAGGCGGATGCGCCGTCCACTGGTTTCAACTTCAGCAAATATCAGCGGCCGGCAAACGCCTTCTTCCTTTACTGAAATAGACCAGGAAATTTTTAAAGGTGTCGACTATGTAGTAAATTTGCACCAGTCAAAAAAATCCACCAAACCCTCTGCTATTATTAAGCTGAGCAACGATGGACAGGTTAAAGTAATTCGCAAATAGCTCTTCCGGCAAGAGCTCATTATTCCAGGTGGTCCGGGACCGGCAACACCATCCTGTTAAACAGAAATTCGTGACTAAAAACACTTATAAAGAAGCCTTAGCTCACCCTATTTTTGAGTTAATTGCAACCTCCTCAAAAGAGCTCGGAATCGAGAGTTATGTCATAGGCGGATATGTGAGGGACTTCCTGCTCAATCGGGGTAAAGGGATGGATATTGATATTGTGGCGGTCGGCAGTGGAATTGAACTGGCTCAGAAAACAGCCTCCCTCCTTTCCCACAAACCCAAAGTGCAGATATTTAAAACTTACGGGACCGCCATGCTGCGGGCTTATGACAGGGAAATCGAATTTGTTGGCGCACGCAGGGAAAGTTATTCTGAAGAAAGCCGCAATCCGGAGGTCGCATCCGGGACCCTCCAGGATGACCAGAACCGAAGAGATTTCACCATTAATGCTCTTGCCCTCAGCCTTAATCAGGATGATTACGGGCAACTCCTGGATCCCTTTGGAGGCATAGAGGATCTCAAAAGAAAAATCATTCGTACGCCCCTGAATCCGGATATCACCTATTCCGATGACCCGCTTAGGATGCTTCGGGCCGTTCGGTTTGCTTCTCAACTGAACTTCAAAATCGAGCGCGAATCGCTTCAGGCCATTAGCAAGAACCGGGACCGCATTAAAATAATCTCCAAGGAGCGCATTGTGGATGAACTTCACAAAATATTGCGCTCTCCCAAACCCTCCATAGGTTTTGGCCTGCTCCACCAGACCGGGCTTTTAAAAATCATTCTGCCGGAACTTACCGCCCTGGAAGGAATTGATGAAATTGAGGGCCAGCGGCATAAGGACAATTTCTGGCACACTCTGGAGGTGGTTGACAATATTGCTGAAAACACGGACGACCTGTGGCTAAGATGGGCTGCACTGCTGCACGATATCGGAAAAGCACCTACCAAAAAATTTGATTCCAAGGTAGGATGGACCTTCCACGGACATGAATTTGTGGGATCGAAAATGGTCTACAAACTTTTCAAGCGCCTGAGAATGCCGCTGAACGAAAAGATGAAATACGTGCAAAAGCTCGTACTGATGAGCTCCCGCCCGATTGTCCTGGCTCAGGAGGTTACGGACTCTGCCGTCCGCCGCCTGATATTTGATGCAGGAGATCATATCGAGGATCTCATGACCCTTTGTGAGGCCGACATCACCACCAAGAATCCCAGACGCTTCAAAAAGTACCACAACAATTTCAAGCTGGTACGCAGGAAGATGAAGGAAGTGGAGGAGCGGGATCACGTTAGAAATTTCCAGCCACCTATTTCGGGAGAAGAAATCATGGAAATTTTCAATATCAGACCTTCCCGTGAAATCGGAATCATTAAAGATGCTATAAAAGAAGCTATTTTGGAAGGAGAAATCCCTAATGAATATGAACCGGCCAGAAAGTACATGCTGGAGAAAGGTCGGGAACTGGGGCTTGAACCTGTTAAAGAATAATTCCTTGCTAAAACAACACACCTATATAAATACCCCCCATGAAAGACAATAAAAAAGTTATCTACTGGCTCTTATCAGGATGTTTCCTGGTTTTTGTGATGGTTGTAGTAGGAGGCATCACACGCCTTACCAACTCCGGCCTTTCGATGACAGAATACAAACTTGTCACTGACATGATCCCGCCCCTCAATGAGCAGCAATGGGAAGAAGCTTTTGAGGTTTATAAGCAGTATCCTGAATATCAAAAACTCCATTTTCATTTCGAACTGGAGGATTTCAAGTACATTTATTTCTGGGAATGGTTACACCGGTTACTGGGTCGTCTGATAGGCCTGGTATTCATTATTCCGTTCCTGTATTTCTATTTCACCAAACAACTGACCAAACCCACCATCCGCAAATCCCTTGTACTGTTTGCTCTGGGAGCCCTACAGGGCTTTTTAGGCTGGTGGATGGTAAAAAGCGGCCTGGTAGATAGGCCTTCCGTAAGCCACTACCGCCTGGCGGTACATCTGTGTACTGCATTTCTCACCTTTGCCGTGACCCTGTGGGTGGCCCTGGATTTGATTTATCCTAAAAGGAAGGTGGTCAATACAAAGTTTAGAAACCTGGTTCGCTTTGGCCTGCTCGTTCTTACCCTACAAATTGTGTGGGGAGCCTTTGTAGCGGGTTTGGGCGCCGGTTACCTGCACAATACCTGGCCCCTGATGAACGAGGGTAAACTGATTCATGAAACCGTGTGGATTGAAGAAACACCCTTGTGGCGGAACTTTATCGAAGGAAAAAGCGGGGTGCAGTTCGTGCATCGATACCTGGCATACGCAGTAGTTGCTATGGTGTTGTATATCTGGTACCGCGGCCGGCAGTTGGAACTTACCTCCAACCAGGCCTTTGCCATTAACGGCATGATGGTAATGGTTCTGGTCCAATTCCTGCTTGGCGTGTTTACCCTAATCTACGGAGTACCGGTATGGCTGGGGGTTTTGCACCAGGTCGGAGCCTTTTTCCTTTTGGCATTTATGACCTGTACTTTACATAGGTTCACCAAGTAAGAGGGTATTTCGGTAGCAAAATTGTATATTTGCGGTCCTAAATTTTAATGAATATGCTTTATAGATTCAGGGTTATCCTTGATGCAGAGGAAGATGTGTTTCGAGATTTGGAGATCCTGGCGGATAACACCCTAGAAGACCTTCATAACGTCATTTTGCAATCCTTTGGATTCGACGGAACCGAAATGGCTTCATTCTACATAAGCGATGACAAGTGGAATCAGGGGGAGGAGATTTCCCAGTTTGACATGTCTGAAGGAATGGATTCCGTACGACTGATGAATGAAACCACCTTAGATTCCATCCTGTCAGAGGACCAGACCAAACTCATATACGTATACGACTTCTTTAGTATGTGGACATTTCTGGTGGAACTGGCAGAAATAACCGAGCCCGATCCGGCTATGGACTATCCCAACCTGATGTTTGTTCATGGACAGGTACCCAGCAGTCCTCCTGAGAAGGACTTCCAGGCAGAGGGGGACCCTTCAGATGAGGATGAGGACGACGATTTCGGAAACGGCTATGACGACGATTTCGACATCAACGGGTACGACGACTTTCCGTTTGATGAAAACTGGAATTAATTTCCAACTTTCTCCTACATTTGAATTTGTAACAATTAGGGCAGCCTGATCCAGCGCTGCCCAAATAAATTAATGTCACCATTCTATGATCAACCTATTCAATACCCAGATCGAATCCCTTTCGATTCACCGGGTCGGCAACAAGAGCAGAAATGAGAACATATTCCTATCCGCAAATCCCTTTCAGCTCAACGATGAGATTACTCCCCTGATCAAGGAATATTTCCTGAAACCGTTCCGCGAAAAGGAAGAAAGTTATTACCACTTCACCCATGAAACGGATCTGGAGTTTCATCCGCTGCATGAGATAGCGACAAGTATTTTCACCGATCCGCGAAGCATCCATGAGCAGTCAAAGAAAATCACCACCCTGCTTTTTGAACAATCCGCTCATCCGCATATCAAAAGCGGGGAAGTTTATATTGTATATTTTGAAAACGTCCTGCTGGATAACGAAAAAACGGACGCCATTGGAATTTTCAAATCAGAACTTAAGCATGACTTTTTACAGTTTGAAGAGCGGGAAAGCATTCTGGAGATGATCGTGCAGCAGGGTATCAACCTGAACAAGCTGGATAAAGGCGCCTTGATCATCAATCGAAACCGCGAAGAAGGATATAAGATTCTATCGGTGGATTCCAATCGGTATGACACCAAATACTGGCTGGAAAACTTTCTGGGCGTGGAAGTCCTGGCAGATGAGAATTTTTACACCAAAAAATACCTGAAGTTCTGCCAGAACTTTGCAAAGGATGTAGTGCTGCCAGCTGAAGACAAAAAAGAGGAAGTAATGTTCATGAACCGAAGTATGGACTACTTCGCCAAGAATGATGACTTTGAAGAAACCAGTTTCTTAAACTCCGTTATTGAGAACCCTGATTTGATTCCTGAGTTTAAAAACTACAAAACAGACAAAGGCCAGAAGTACCAGATTGAGGATCTTACCTCCTTCCCTATTGCTAATAAAGCTGTCACGGCTGCGCGTAAATCCATAAAGAACACCATTAATCTGGATACCAATGTTCAGATTAAAATGGATTTTGTGAACCCGGAGTCTGCGGAGAAGTTCGTAGAAAAGGGCTGGGACGAAGAACGGCAAATGTATTATTATCTGGTTTACTTCAACAAGGAGGTAAAATCGTAAGGATAATTATTTAACTGGTTTTTAAGCTTTTCCGCGTGATTTCAAACCCGTTTTCGAAACGAAAAGTCGTATCTTTCTTTTTTAAAGCACGATAAAATGAAGAAGGAAGAAAATTATAATAAAGAAAGCAGGGCGGAGATATTTCGATCTCAACAGGAATCAGAAGGGAGAGATCAAAGCAATGACCGAAGGCCACCGCGCAAGAGCGATGATAGGGTCGAGGGGATGGATGAAGACATGGACGCCCAGGAAAAAGGCAATTACGGCCACAAGAGCCAGCAGCAGGCAGAAGAGGATGGTCGAAGAGGAGAAAATCACGATTAAAAAAACAAGCCAACAGCCCACTTCATAATGAAAAAAGTGGTATTATTGCTATGTCAGGGCAGGATTTAAACCCTACAGGGCCTGCCTTGATTTTTTGGTTGGTTAGCCGGAAGCACTTGCTTCCGGCTTTTTTAGTCACCTTACCGGCACATGAGGGTTTCGGTAGGTAGAAGACCCACGAAATTCCATATAGAGTCCTAAATTAGCAGGAAATACATCCAACCTAAAACTACATTATGAATACAGTGGAGCGCCATAAGCAAATTTTGTCCCGGATCAATAAAGACGGAAAAATAAAAGTTCAGGATATCTGTGATACATTTAAAGTTTCTCCGGTGACCGCCCGAAAAGATTTAAAGTTCTTAGAGGAAAAGGGTCTTCTTTACCGGATGCATGGAGGGGCTACTCTGACCAATCCCTATGCGACGGAGCGCCACGTCAACGACAAGGAAAAAATTCAGTTTGATGAGAAAATGAAAATCGGAGCAGCAGGAGCCCAGTTGGTTACAGCGAATGACTCTGTTCTGATTGCATCAGGTACAACGGTCCTCTACCTGGCAAAAAACATCCAGCCTCAGGAAAATCTCACCGTGATTACGCCGGCCCTGAATGTAGCCCTGGAACTGAATAAGCACCCCGAGACGGAAGTCATATTACTGGGTGGGGTATTGCGAAAGCGCTCTTCTTCGGTTACGGGCATCTATGCGGAAAAGTATCTCAATGACTTTTCCTGTAGCAAACTTTTTCTGGGGGTGGACGGGATCGACCTGGAATTCGGCCTCACCACTACCAATGTCATGGAAGCCCACCTGAATCGTCAAATGATCAATGTCTCGCAGAAAACCATTGTCCTGGTGGATTCCTCTAAATTCGGAAAACGAGGATTTGGCCGAATCTGTGACTTCAACAGTATTGACGAGATCATCACCGATAGCGGCATCACCGAATACACAAAAAAGGCACTCGAGGATTTCGGTATTAAAGTGACCATCGTCTAACGGCTAGCTTAAAAGCAAAAAGGTCACAGAAGCCAGACTTGCTCCAATTATGGGTCCTGCAATGGGAATCCACGCATAGGTCCAGTCACTGTCACATTTGTTTTTAATCGGTAGCAGGCTGTGCATGATCCGGGGTCCCAGATCGCGGGCAGGATTAATCGCATAACCCGTCGTTCCCCCCAGAGACAATCCAATGGCAAAGACCAGCAGGGATACGGGAACCGCACCCAGAGATCCCAATCCAATAGGGGTAGATTGCGAACCGTCTCCCATCACGGGGTCTGTAACATAGAAAATCACAAAGATCAGAATGAAGGTGCCCACGATTTCGCTCAGTGCATTGGAGTATTTATGACGGATGGCCGGGCCGGTACTAAAGCAGGCCAGTTGCGCCTTCCCGTCCTGAGTGGCATCAAAGTGGTGTTTGTACATTGCCCAAACCAGAAAACTTCCTGCCATGGCCCCCAGAAGCTGGGCCACAATAAACATCGGGACCTGGCTCCAGGCAAATTCCCCGGCAATGGCAAGGCCCAATGTAACCGCCGGATTGATATGGGCGCCACTATAGGGTCCTGCAATCACAACTCCGGTAAATACTGCCAGGGCCCATCCCGTGGTAATCACGATCCATCCCCCACTATTGCCTTTGGTTCCGTGAAGCACGACATTGGCGACCACACCATTTCCTAACAGGATTAAAACGAGGGTCCCGACAAATTCAGCTGTAAATTCAGTCATTTTTAAATGAGCAGTTTAGGTATAGTAAATTGGTTGATTTAACATAGAATAGCCTAAAGCAGGTCAATCAACAACACGAGCAGAAGGAACGGTTTCAGAACTTTCAGACCAAGCCTGCGCCGCTTTAATAGCACGCTGCCACTGTAAAATCAATTCTTCCCTTCGGGTATCTTTTTCCGGCTCAAAGGTATCTCGAACTTCCCAAAGCGCCCTTACCTGTGCCAGGTCCTTCCAAAACCCGGCTCCCAGTCCTGCCAGAAAGGCAGCACCCAGGGCGGTTGACTCCGAACTACCTGGCCTGGTGATCTGAGTATTCAGCACATTAGCCTGAATCTGCATGAGCAACTTGTTCTCACTGGCACCGCCATCTACCCGAAGCTCTCTGATGGGGGTGCCCGAGTCCGCCTCCATGGCTTTCACCACATCAAAGGTCTGCAGAGCGATACTCTCCAGGGCGGCCCTGGCAATATGATTTTTGGTGGTACCACGAGTAATTCCAACCATGGTGCCTCGCGCATGCTGATCCCAGTAAGGCGCTCCCAGTCCGGCAAAAGCCGGGACAAATAAAACTCCTTCACTCGAGTCTACTTTTTGAGCAAGCCCTTCAATGTCCCTAGCGGAAGCAATTATCCCCAAGCCATCTCTTATCCATTGAACAACGGCTCCGGCCACGAAAATACTTCCTTCAAAGGCGTAATGAACCTCACCCCCAATCTGCCATGCAATGGTGGTGAGCAACCTGTTTTGAGAAAGAATCGGCTTCTTCCCTATGTTCATCAACATGAAACATCCTGTTCCATAGGTGTTTTTGACCATCCCTTTTTCGACGCACATCTGGCCAAACAAGGCGGCATGCTGATCTCCGGCTATACCCGTAATGGGTATTTTGGTAGCAAAAATTTTCCCTGAGGTTACGGCCAGCTCTCCGCTTGACGCAACCACCCTGGGAAGCATGGAAGAGGGTATTTCAAAAAGATCCAAAAGTTCCTGATCCCACTCCCGGCTATGAATATTGAAAAGAAGGGTTCTGGAAGCATTGGTGATATCCGTAATATGGCTCGCCCCGTCGGTCATGTTCCAGATCAACCAGGAGTCCACTGTTCCCAGAATCAATTTTCCCTCCAGCGCCTTTTCTCTCGCCCCCGGCACGTGATCCAGAATCCATTTCACCTTGGTGGCCACAAAATAGGAATCAATCACCAGACCGGTCTTCTCCCGAATCATGTCCTGATGTCCCTGTTCTATAAGCTCGTCACAGTAATCAGCCGTTCTTCGATCCTGCCACACAATGGCGTTGTATACGGGTTCTCCTGTCTCCCGGTCCCAAACGATGGTGGTTTCACGCTGGTTGGTAATACCAATGGCTTTAATGGCCTGAGGTTTAATTCGGGCCATGGTTACCACTTCTGCTGCCACTCCAATTTGGGATGACCAGATTTCTGATGGATCGTGCTCCACCCAGCCTGGCTTTGGGTAAATCTGTTTAAATTCTTTCTGAGCGGTCGCAATAGCGGCTCCGGAGTGATCAAACACAATGGCTCGGGAGCTCGTGGTTCCCTGGTCAAATGAGAGTATAAATCCTTCCAAATCTATTTTTTGTATTGGTTAATCAATTTTTTAGAACTTTCCTTTAATGAATGGATCCCTTACCCCATTCCGGTCACCGCCAGTTCCTGGGTTGTTCTTTGGCCAGGAGCAAAGGGCTCCGGCAAATAATGCTGGGCCAGACGCGTGAAGCGCTCTAATTGATCTTGTTCCCACTGGCTGCTGCGACCCATTTCTTGAGCCATGATGGCCACCACACGTGGAGCCATCTCAAGTGCAGCCCTTGCATCCTGAAACAGGACACCCAGCCTCCTGGCCAAGACATCTTCCAGGGTTAAAGCCATTTCCTGCTGCACCGCCCATACGACCTGGACTTCATAAACCGGAAAATCTTTGTGTAGGCGCGCTTCTAAATTAGGTCTTTCCTGCATAAATTTCCTAATTTTCTCGCCATCACTTCCATATTGTTTAAAATCCGGCAGGTCCAAATCGGTCGTATATCCGTGAATTTTAAGATTTTCGGTCACACAAGGCTGGTATTCCAATGCTCCCACTTTAATAGCCAGATCGACAGTTTCCTGCGCCATTTTCCGGTAAGTGGTCCATTTTCCTCCTGTTATGGTTATTAGGCCCGCAGCCGTGTGCTGCAATTTATGACTTCTGGAGATGTCTTTAGTTCCTTTATCTTCAGAAGGCTGCACCAGGGGTCGCAATCCGGCAAAGACGCTCAGCACATCCTCTCTGGAGGGCTTGTGTTCCAGATAGTCCTTCAGCGTGTCAAGAATAAAGGTAATCTCCTCCTCCAGGGCCACCGGCTCCATACTGTGGCTAGCAACAGGGGTATCGGTGGTTCCTACTAGTAAATGATCATGCCAGGGAATGACGAACAGCACCCGTCCGTCCGAAGTAGCCGGAATCATCAGGGCATAGCTAGTGGGAAGAAAACTTTTATCCAGTACCAGATGAATCCCCTGACTGACTTT
>JAJUIC010000132.1 GCA_029265595.1 Flavobacteriaceae bacterium | reverse complement strand
TTGGATTTTCCACCTGGGCATCCAGAATCCCGACCTTGAAGGAGGCCTTCCATTTTAATGAAGCTGAACTGGGAAACCTGCTACTAGTGATGCCGGTCAGTTCTCTCATCGGTCTTCCCATCTCGGGCTGGCTGGTCTCTCAATTTGACAGCAGACTGCCTTTGGTAGTGGGGTTTGTAGTATTTGGGCTCGCCCTTTGCCTTATTGGGTATTCGCAAAACTTACTGGTGCTGGTGGCGGCCGTGTTTCTGTTCGCCTTCAGCATGCGGATTGTCAATATCAGCATGAATACCCAATCCATCACCCTACAGAAGTCCTTTACCAAAAAGATCATTGGCTCGTTTCACGGAATCTGGAGTACCGGTGGACTGCTCGGAGTGGGATTCTCAACCTGGATGATCGGGACGGGAGTCTCCATGGGGATGCATCTACTACTGGGAGGTGCTATCATTGTTGTGGGAGGCGTGGTTTTCTATTCCTGGCTTTTGAAAAAGGATCGGGTCACACAGGGCAACAAGTTGCGCCTGGGGAAGCCTGATAAATTCATAGTATACCTGGGTCTGCTGGTATTTTTTGCAGCGATTGCCGAAGGGGGTATGTTTGACTGGAGCGGGGTGTATTTCAAAGAAGTGGTCAAGGAGGATATGTTCACCATGGGCTACCTGATCTTTATGGTATTCATGGCCCTTTCCAGGTTCTTCTCTGACAAGTGGATTGAGTGGCTGGGAATGGAAAAAATGTACATCCTGAGCTCCACTGTAATTTCCCTCGGAATTTTACTCATGGTAATCTTTCCTTCTTTCTGGCCGGCAATTGTAGGATTCAGCCTGGTAGGAATAGGGGTGGCCGCCGTTTTTCCCATGACATATGGAATGGCCGGGTATTCCAAAAAATACTCCCCCGGCATGGCAGTTTCTCTCATTGCCACCTACGGAATAGTCGGAATGCTGCTGGGCCCACCTTTACTGGGTTACCTGGCGCACCTGTTCAACCTTAAAGTGTCCTTTTTACTGATCATGCTGTCAGGCCTTATGCTGATTCCCATCTCTCAGCTCTTTTTCAAACACAACAGAGATATCTTTCCGAAATAACCTTCAATACAATGAAGAATTACCGAATCGGTGGAGCCAACGGGTTCGGGTTTACCCTTTTAACTGGTCCTCCTGCTCGAATTCATACTGATCCCAGTCCATGACCTCTGCCCGGGTGGCCGGGTCCATTGCAATGGCCAGCATTCGCTGATCGTATCGCACCCCGTGTTTATCCAGCACATGTTGTGGGACACCATCCCAGACATTGGCCTGATTCCCTTTGTATCCAAGATACTTGACGCCGGGTTCACTGGTAAAATAACCGGTGATTACCAGCTGTCGGATCTTTTCAAAAAATACGGGGCCGGGAGTATCTTTTTCCGCCTCCCTGGGATAGGCCATCCGGTCCACGATTTCAAGACGCTGCTTGGAAGTAATCTCACTGAAATCACCTCCGTACAGGCGATTACTCTCTCTTTTGAGCCACATCAGGCCCCCTCGCATGGGAAGCTGATGCTCCGGCATATCTTTTACAATAAATTCGATGAATTCCGGCACTCCTGCCTGGGTTGCGGATACCGATTCCTCATCCTCCGGCAGAATAATATCAGCCAGAATAGAAATAGTGACCATCTCCTGTGGTGTAAAGAAGGACTGGGAATACAGGGCTTCGTCCCGGGCCGCCTCCTCCGGAGTACGACCATAACCCTCTGCGGGTTCTATAACATCCCCCTCCATCACGGGAGCCTCCTTATCTGTTACACAACTGTTCATGAAAAGGCTGACTCCAACCCCTCCTAAAACCAAGGCTTTTAATGATTCTCTTCTGTCCATAATCTTCGGGTTATACGCTTCCTTTTTTAAGCTCCTGCATCAGGTAATCCGTTGCTCGCCAGGCCAAGGCCAGGATCGTCCAGGTGGGGTTTTTATCGGCCTGGGAAACAAAGGGTCCTCCATCCATTACAAAAAGGTTCTTGGCATCGTGCGCCTGATTAAATTCGTTCACTACAGAATTTCTGGGGTCTTTACCCATTCTGGTGGTTCCTACTTCATGAATAATCTTTCCGGGTTTTTCCAGTCCGTAATTGGATTCCGCTCCTGGTTTTTCTCCCAGTGCTACTGCCCCCATCTGATGCATGATTTCTTCAAAAGTATCCTGCATATGCCGGGCCTGTTTGACTTCCTCATCAGACCATTTATAATGAAACCTCAACACAGGGATTCCGTACTTATCCACGGTATTGGGATCAATTTCACAATAATTATCCTTCTGGGGAATACTTTCTCCCCTTCCTGCCATTCCAAAGGTAGCGCCGTAAAAGCGTCTTACATCTTTTTTGAGGCCACTTCCATAGCCGTTACCAACTGTGGTGCCCGCAATCTCCTGTAGCTTCTTAGTATTGAATCCAAACCCATAAGAAGGCATGGTCATCCCTCCCCAATACTCGATGTGGTACCCTCTTGTAAAGCCTAAATCCTTGCGGTCGTTGAGCCACCAGGGGGTATACATGTGCATCCCTCCTACTCCGTCCTCATTGTAGCGATCGCGATCCATTAGCGAGGGTATAAACCCTAGTCTGGAAGCTCCGGTGGAGTCATGCAGGTATTTCCCTACCAGACCACTGGAGTTTCCAAGGCCATTGGGATGCTGGGCAGATTTAGAGTTCAGCATGATACGGGCCGAACTACAGGCACTGGCCGCAAGAATGACCACTTTGGCCTTGACCTGATAATCCTTCAGGTCTTCTTTATTCACGTAGGATACGCCGGTAACCTCCCCTTCCCCGTTGGTTAAGACTTCCCGAACCATGGCATTCACAAACAAATCGACATTGCCACCCTGTACAGCAGGCTTTACCAGTACCGAAGAACTTGAAAAGTCTCCGTATACCATACACGAACGGGCACACTGGTTACAGAAAAAACAGGCTCCCCTGGTGCGATTCACCGGCTTAGTTAAAATCGATAACCTCGAAGGAATCATCGGAATGCCACTTTTTTTAGCACCCTTTTGTATCAAAAGTTCATGGAGTCGGGGTTTAGGAGGTGGAAGAAAATATCCATCAGGCTCATTGTACATGTTTTCCCTGCTTCCGAAAACTCCAATGAGCTTATCGACCTTGTCGTAATAGGGTTTTACATCTTCATAACCAATGGGCCAGTTATCGCCCTTCCCATCATAATCTTTCCTTTTGAAATCCAACGGGCCGAATCGCAGCGAGATTCTTCCCCAGTGATTGGTTCGCCCTCCGAGCATTCTGGAGCGGAACCACTCAAATTCGGTCCCGTTTTTCCGGGTGTAAGGTTCTCCTTCTAATTCCCATCCTCCCCAGGCCATATCAAAGTCACCAAATGGTCGGGTTGTTCCTCCTCCCCTTCGCGGAGACTCCCAGGGCCACCTGAGCTGTGTACGTTGTTCGGGATTGGCGGGATCAAAGTCAGGCCCCGCCTCCAGCAGGGCTACTTTAAAACCTTCATCAGCCAGTAATTTGGCGGCCATGCCCCCGCCTGCCCCGGATCCCACGATACAAACATCATAGGTCTTAGGCTGCTTGATTATTTGAAATGCCATTTGGTGTGTAACTCTATATTGGTAATAACTAATTCCGGTTATAAAACCAGATTTTAATTTTAACAAAAAATTTGTAGGCCCCTAAAGTACCAAATCACAGGGAACTACAAAACCCTTTGGAAGTTTTTCTCACCACAAAAACTCCTAACTCCCAGGGGAACGACCAAAAGAATTCCAGAAGCCCTCCTGATTGAAATGAGGTCGGATCAGACTCAGAGAAAATTCGTAATTTTAAGTCCTTAAACCCTGAAATCATCCTGATCCAAATGAGAGGTCAATCCCATTCAACAATGAAAAAGTTACTACTTCTGACCCTGCTTTTCAATACACTATCCTTCTATGCTCAAGAGCCGATGGAACTCACCGTATTTTCTTATAATGTTCGCCTGAACAGTTCATTGGATGGAATAAATATCTGGGACAACCGCAAAGAATGGGTTGCTCAGAGTATTGTCTTTTTTGAAGCAGATCTGGTAGGGGCGCAGGAAGTCACTTATGAACAACTTCAGGATCTCGATTCCCTGCTTCCCGGCTACGATCATATGGGGGTTGGACGAGAAGGCGGAAACAAAGGAGAGCACAGTCCCATTTTCTATCGGAAAGATCGCCTCGAGGTTCTGGATCATGATACGTTCTGGTTATCCGAATCCCCGACTGCGGTTGCTTCCGTGGGCTGGGATGCTGCTTTGCCCAGGATTGTCACCTGGGGCCATTTTAAAGACAAGGCAACGGGAAAAACCTTTTATCACTTCAACACACATTTCGATCACAGGGGTCGGAATGCTCGTGAGGAAAGCGCCCATCTCATCCTGGAGAAAATCAGACAGATAGCAGAAGACGAGCCGGTTGTGGTCACGGGAGATTTTAATATCCGCCCCGAAGAAGAGCCCTATGCTATTCTAACTCGAGAGTTAAAAGACACCTACCACCAGGCCCCACTCACCTACGGACCAGAGCACACTTTTAATGCCTGGAATTATAAGGGAGAGGGAGATTTTCACCGGATTGATTTTATCTTTTATAAAGAGGGTGGCTTCCAGCCGCTAAAATACCACGCTCTCGATGGCCAGCGGGGAAAACGGTTTATTTCGGATCATTTCCCGGTTATTGTGGACTTTCAACTGGACTGACAGGGTTTCTCTTGCCCTGTAATCCAAGACAGGTTTTAGGGGTTCTCCTATAGTTTTTTCATAGCAAAAGCTTGCTCTGAATCTTGTATCGGTTGACATATAGCTCCCGATACCGGTAGCTACTGTTAGTTCTTTAACGAAAAAAGCAGCGTCCAAAGAGACTGCCTTTTTTATTAAAGTCAACTTTATTTATTTACCATCCCGGATTCTGCTCCAAATCTGGATTTCGCTCCAGCTGAGGCAGGGGTACCGGCCATAGGTAATGTCTCTGAGGATCAAAAGTTCGTCCGGTGTGAGAGATTGTGAACGACTACCCACCCACGGCAGCGCCGATAGGTTGGGCTTCGGAAGTCAGCACTCCTACTAATGCAGGCAGTTCGTTCCGAGTTTTAGTATCCGTCCCAGATACATAGTTTTTTAACGCAAAGTTTTTGATATTCACAGCAGCAT
>JAJUIC010000109.1 GCA_029265595.1 Flavobacteriaceae bacterium | reverse complement strand
CAGGGAGGGAAACTTCTTTAAAAAACATTCTGCAACTTACGGAAACCCGTAATGGAGACTGAAATGGACCCCGTACTTTTGAAACAGACAAATAGAGGGATGCCGGCTGAAAGTTGTTGATTTTGTAGGGTAAATCAATGATGAGTAGGCCGGCATTTTTTTGAATCTCACCAGCCTGTCTCTCCCCCACGATTCTTTCCGGCTCATCGGCTTATTTATACACTTCAGTAAAATTTTATTTCATAGCCTTCAGGTTTTCAGCATCTTTGAACTATTAACCGCCAAAACTTGTTAATTATGGGTCCTGTTATCGTTCGCATTCTTTTTTTGATAATTCATAGCTTCCAGCCAATAGCCCCAGCCGCCCACGCCATTGAACCTATAGATCCCTGGCAGATGATGATTTCAAATGGCTGCCTCCCCCAACCACAGATGAATTGCCACTTACAAAAAGGCCGCGGTAGCGACATCTTTTACCAAGAGACCACTCATAACAAGAGTTAGTCCTACCAGTAAAAAAGAAGATTATGAAATTAATCCTGCAAATACTAAAAGTTACTTTAGGAATTTTCGTTCTGGTTGTGCTGTTGAACCTGTCCTTCAACGCCTTCCGGATTGCAGATCTCTCCATGAAGAGTCTGTCCATTGTTTTCTTTTACTGTCTGGTTTTGGTGCTGGTTAATGCCGCTTATTTCACGTTTTTCAAAAAGAAAATTGGATGGGAAAACGCTGGGCTGAAAAGGGTAATACTGGCTACGGTGGGCTCGCTGGTGGTAACGCTTTCTGCCTACTTTGTATGCCGGTTTATAGATTTTACTGTTTTTAGGGAGATCTCTGTTCCGGTTTTTCTAAGCCAGGAAACCATGGCACCCTATGTCATTGTAGGCTTAATTACTACGCTGGTTTCATTGATGTTTCACCTCTTCCACTTCTACAAAACGGTTCAGGAGCAACAGGTAAAGCAGCAGAAAATAATTGCCGGAACGGCAGCCGCAAAGTTTGAGAGTCTCAAAAACCAGCTGGACCCTCACTTTCTATTTAATTCCCTTAATGTTTTGACGGCTCTTATTGAGGAGAATCCCGAGCATGCCCAGAAGTTCACCACCTCCCTTTCAAAGATTTACCGGTATGTACTGGAACAGCGCGACAAGGAACTTGTGAACCTGGAGGAGGAACTTCGCTTTGCCCAAACCTATAGGAAGCTCCTGGAGATGCGTTTTGAGGACAGTATATATTTCGATTTCCCCACGCAGCTCTCTTCCCCGGAGGCAAAGGTGGTCCCCTTGTCGATGCAACTGTTATTGGAAAACTGTATCAAACACAATGTGGTCAGTGATACGCGACCCCTGCATATTAAGATTTATGAAGAGGATGGTTACCTGTGTATGGAGAATAACCTGCAGCGCAAAGAAGTAGTGCCGAACCGCAGAGGGGTCGGCCTGCAGAACATCGCGGATCGGTATTCCCTGGTAACCAAGAGGGAGGTGCTGGTTCTGGAAGAGCCTCACCGGTTTTTAGTAAAAGTACCAATATTAACTAAACAAATTACAGCCATGGAAACACCGGAAATGAAAGAAAATCATGCTTACTTTAAAGCGAAGGAACGCGTTAAGGAAATGAAGGAATTTTATGGGAACCTACTGAGTTATTGTGTGGTAATTCCATTTCTTATCTTTATTAATTACATGACCTACTGGGAATTCCAATGGTTTTGGTTTCCCTTGTTTGGATGGGGTCTTGGCCTGGCCATTCACTGGTTCTCGGTGTTTGGATTTGGGGCCGGCTGGGAAGAGCGGAAAATTCAGGAACTCATGAATAAGGAACAACGTAAAACCTGGAAGTAATGGATCAGTATTCTAAAGAAAATCCGGATCTTCGGGCCGCTAAAAAGCGCGTCCGGGACCTCAAAGGTTTTTATACCCACCTGCTGGTATATGTGGTTATCAACCTGTTTATCCTCGCAGTGCAGATCAAAGGGGAACCTCTATTGGAAGGCCTCTCACAGCCCGAAAATTACTATACCGCCTTTTTCTGGGGTATTGGGGTGGTGGCCCATGCACTGAGTGTTTTTGGCTCTTCCTTCTTCCTGGGAAGGGATTGGGAAGAACGGAAAATTAAGGAGTTAATGGAGAAGGAGAAACGACAAAAGTGGGAATAGGATGAGTTTTACGGTAATTATTGAGGATGAAAAACCGGCAGCACGGCGCCTGCACAGGATGCTTGATAAGGAGGGTCTGGTGGTCACCCGGACCCTCCATTCTGTGGAAGAGGCCTTAAAGTGGTTCAAAGATAACCCCCATCCGGAACTTATTTTCCTGGACATTCAACTCAGTGATGGGTTATCTTTTGAAATTTTCGATCAACTGGACATTAAAAGCTCTATCATTTTCACCACTGCTTACGATGAATACGCCCTGAAGGCATTTAAATTAAACAGCATTGACTACCTGATGAAGCCTATAGACGATGAAGAGTTACATGCAGCCCTGGAAAAATTCAGGCGAAACAGACCCACCCAGCCGCAGACCATCAACGTCAGTCAACTTAAGAATTTACTGCTTCCCAATCAACCTCAATACAGAAAGCGATTTACCATCCAGGTGGGACAGCGTCTCAAGCTCATTAATACAGATGAGATTAGCTGCTTCTTTTCCCAGGACAAAACGACCTTTCTGCATGCCGACACCAGAAGAAGTTATCTTATTGAAGCCAGTCTGGATAAGCTGGAACCGGAGTTGGATCCTGCACATTTCTTCAGAGTGAACCGTAAGTTCATTATTCATCTAAATGATATTCAGGAAATACTGTCCTATTCCAACAATCGACTGGAGGTCAGGCTGGAGCACTTTTCAGATCAACAAATCATTGTGAGCAGAGATCGGGTAAGGAGCTTTCGCGCCTGGCTGGGATAATCTCCCATTGCTTGCGGTAATATTCATGTTAAACTGTTAACACCGCAGGTTGAATCGTAACTCCAAGACGCAACAGCAGAGGGTCACTTCCCCTGAAAGAGGTAGCTCATAAAGAAACAGATAAGGGCCAATCCTCCGGCACCTCCTAAAATCCAAAGATTTATGAAGGGTATTATTCCACAGAGGATACCGATTCCCAATAGATAGGAAATTAAAAACACGAGTAATAACCCCGTTCTCAGCGCATTATAGTTTTTCACCTTGACTACCTTAATACAAAACTCTTCCAAATCCACCTATATCTACCTTGATCAACCGGGCTTGGATAATAACATCCTATCCTGGCCCTGAGCAAGGGAATAATGAAACAAATTAGGGGGTAAAGAAGGGACAGAGGATGAGAAACTTTAATATGAGGGAGGTTGTTTCGTTATAATCCTTTTCCTTTCAAAAGACCAAGATAATAAAATTTCTGAATTGTTTTATAAAATATTTAAGGAAATTATGGGAAGTCCTTAAACAGATACTTCGCACCCGTTTCGAATCATCCTATGGCAGCTCAGGACCTTTTTCTTCAAATCCCGGTCCACTAGCACTAAAAGATCAACTGCCGGTTCTTCGGACTTTTCGAACTCCGGCTTTTTGAGCAATAATTTCGGCCACCGGCCTGCTTTCAATTCTGCTTTCCAGCCAGGAAAGAATATCGAGATATAGGAAGGCACGCCTTTCATATGGGTGTTCCTCGTATTGCTTGAGGATCCCATGCAAGCGTTTAAATTCCTTGCGGATGTCCAGTGGAGAAATATCAGGCAGTTGCCTGAGGAATTTGATCATTTCCCTTTGAACCCCGTGAAGATCATTCATCCGGATTAAAAATTTGTACGTGGAGCGGATCAGACGGTCCAGATGGTAATCTTTACCCGCTTCATAATGCGCTACAAGGTTCAGAATGCGTGAAAAGCACATCAGGTCTTCCCTCATCTCCAGGCCCTTGTTATCCAGAATTCGCTTCAAATAGGCAATACAGCTATTAAAATCCTCATTCCCAAAATGCAGAGAAGCAATCTTATAGTAGAACATCATAATATGATGACCGTCCAGACGGGACCGATACACCTCAATTTTCTCCTCAATAGTATCAATCAGGGGTTGTCCATCGGCAAAGTCTCCCTTCATGAACCGGAGGTTGAGCTTATTGGAATACACATACAAAAAGGCTAGCGCAGAAATATTGTCGTCGTTTGGAAGTTTTGGATTCTCCAGGGTTTGTTCCAGCCGATTAAGGGTTTTCTCAAATAAATCGGTGTGATTAAGGTAGAACAGAGATTCCAGCAGATAATGGTTTCCCTTGAGATAAGAAACCGGATGCACCTCCACCATATGAGGATACTGGGTAAAGAGATCGTTCCATTTGTTGGCGTACCTATAACAGTTCAAAAATTCCTGGGTCAGGAAGGCATACCAAAGCTGGGCCTTATAAAGCAGGAGTTTCTCCCGAAAACCCAAATCTTCCACCTGAAAGGAATGAAGTGTCAGATAATACCGGTCTCTGATAAACCGGGCTTCCTCCTGGGTTCGGGCGTGTCCCAATTTCAGGAAGATTCCGTACAACTCCAGGGAAAGATTGGAGAGTTCTGCAGCGACCGTATTGAACTTTATCAGCTCCCTTGTCTGAGATACCAGGCTCTCCGCCCGGCTGCGAATACTCCTGGTGATATACTGGGATTCGATGATCTTTTCCCACTCCAGAATCTCAAATGCAATGTTTTTCTCTTCATACTGAAGGGCTACATTCTTAGCCTTATCCAGAATCTTCAAACTTTGTTTGTATAAACCCTTTCGATAAAGTATTAAAGCAAAGTCCAGTTGTTCCCTCACCCAAAGGGATACATTTTGTTGAGAGGGATTTAACCTCAGGCTGATCAGAATTTGCCGGTATAAATGTCCCTTGACATTTGAAAGCTGTTGCTTACTGATCTTGGTAGACTTCAAAATAGCCTCCTCATCATATACCTTTTGCTTGGAAATCATCTTGAATAGACTCAAGAATTTGCTGTCAGCATTCACTCCGATTCTCCCTACAAATAAGGAGAATTGCCTCTTTTCCGAGGGAGAAAGCGACTTAATTAAGGAAAATAAATTATCTGTCAGATCATTGGTCATTGTAACAAATTCTTTGGAAGAAGACTGACTGTCAACAACTTACGCACCTCATTTCAAACTCAGCTGTCGTAATTCGGTGACTATCAGAATGAGCAAACATAATGCATCATTATAATTTAGATAAAGATAACGTAAATAAAAGATGATATGCTTCACCAGAAAGTAGAAATTTTTGACACGACACTCAGAGACGGCGAACAGGTGCCGGGATGCAAATTGATAACAGCGCAAAAATTACTCATTGCCGAAAAACTGGATGCCTTAGGGGTAGACGTGATCGAAGCAGGGTTCCCTATTTCAAGTCCGGGTGACTTCAAATCCGTATATGAGATCTCCAAATTGGTTCAGAATGCCGCTATTTGTGGCCTGACGCGGGCTAACAAAAAAGACATAGAAGTGGCTGCCGAGGCGCTTCGACCTGCCAAAAGACCTCGTATTCACACGGGTATCGGAACATCGGATTTCCACATAAAACATAAATTCAACACTACCAGAGAGGAAATACTACGCCGTGCAAAGGAAGCCGTAAAACACGCCAAGAACTTTGTGGATGATGTGGAATTCTATGCCGAAGACGCGGGCCGTACGGATAATGCCTTCCTTGCCGAGGTTTGTGAGGCTGTGATTCAGAGTGGTGCAACGGTCATTAATATCCCTGACACCACAGGATACTGTCTTCCGGAGGAGTATGGTCAGAAAATAAAATATCTAAAAGAGCACGTAAAAGATATCGATAAGGTGACCCTGTCGTGCCATTGTCATAACGATCTTGGGCTGGCCACCGCAAATGCCATCGCCGGAGTCACAAACGGCGCCCGGCAGATCGAATGTACCATTAATGGAATCGGAGAACGCGCCGGAAATACGGCCCTGGAAGAAGTAGTAATGATTCTTCGCCAGCACCCGACTCTGAACCTGACCACTGGAATCCGCTCAGAACTACTAAACGAAATGAGCCAACTTGTTTCCAGGGAAATGGGAATGGTGGTACAACCCAATAAGGCCATTGTGGGAGCCAATGCATTTGCTCACAGTTCAGGCATTCACCAGGACGGCGTCATAAAATCACGTGAAACCTATGAAATCATTAACCCTGCTGATGTAGGAGTCACAGAATCATCCATCATATTGACAGCCCGAAGTGGAAGGGCGGCCCTGGCCTATAGAGCCAAAAAGATTGGATATGACCTGACCAAACTCGAACTGGATAAAGTCTATAAAGAGTTCTTGAGCTATGCTGATCTTAAAAAAGAAGTCGCTGATGAGGATTTACATCAGATCATGGAAGTCTCACTGAAAACCCAAGCCATCGCCTAATGAAGACCTTATTTGATAAAATATGGGATGCACATGTCGTGGAATCCATTGCGGATGGTCCGGACATTCTTTATATCGATAAACACCTGATTCATGAGGTAACCTCTCCCCAGGCGTTCCGGGAACTCAGAGAACGGGAGATTCCGATTCTCAGACCTGAGAAGATCATCGCTACAGCCGATCACAATACGCCGACACAGGACCAGCACCTGCCGGTAAAAGATTTACTGTCCAGAAAACAACTTCAGGAACTGACTGAAAATTGTGCTGCTAATAACATTGAGCTGTACGGCCTTGGACATCCCTATAACGGCATT
>JAJUIC010000167.1 GCA_029265595.1 Flavobacteriaceae bacterium | reverse complement strand
TCTGGCCCGCACTCAGGCCCTGAAGATAGATCTTAAGGGAGGGGAAACCCTTTCTGCCAACCAGGAGGAAGACAGCAGTTACTTAAGCTTATTCTTACTGGGATTTGTGGGAGGATTAATTGCCCTTTTAACCCCCTGCGTGTTCCCTATGATTCCCCTGACCGTCTCCTTTTTCACCAAAGGTGCTACCAACAAAAAACGCGGTTTGTTTAATGCCGTGATGTATGGGTTTTTTATTTTCCTGATATATCTGCTGCTGAGCCTGCCGTTTCACCTGTTGGATTCGGTTAGTCCGGAGTTTCTTAACAACATATCGACCAACGTAACTTTGAACATCATTTTCTTTGTCATTTTCATGGTGTTCGCCTTTTCCTTCTTTGGTTATTACGAAATCAACCTTCCAAGTTCATGGAGCAATAAGATGGACAGTAAAGCCAGCAAACTGGGTGGCCTCATTGGGATTTTCTTTATGGCCCTGACCCTTGCCATCGTCTCGTTTTCGTGTACAGGACCCATTCTGGGAACCCTTCTAGGAAGTTCCTTAACCAGTGACAGTGGAGCCATGCAACTCAGCTTTGGAATGGGTGGATTCGGATTGGCTTTGGCCTTGCCATTTGCCTTGTTCGCGATGTTCCCCAACTGGTTGAATTCCCTACCCAAGAGTGGTGGATGGCTCAATTCAGTCAAAGTAGTACTTGGTTTTATTGAACTGGCGCTGGCCTTCAAGTTCCTATCCAATGCAGACCTGGTTCAGCACTGGGGGATCCTCAAGCGGGAAATCTTCATAGGAATCTGGATTGTAATCGGCATCGGTCTTGCCTTGTACCTATTCGGGCTGATCCGCTTCCCACACGACGGCCCAAAGAAAAAACCCGGAAGGGTGCGAGCCTCTTTAGGCGTGCTGACCCTGGCCTTTGTTATTTACCTGTTGCCGGGACTTACCAATACCAGTCGGGCAAATCTCAAGTTGCTCAGCGGCTTTCCGCCTCCGCTATTTTACAGTGTCTACGAAAAAGATACGGAAGGTCCCCTGGGCCTGGAGGCATACAACGATTTTGACCAGGGTGTAGCGGCTGCCCGGTTGGCTGGAAAACCCATACTGCTTGACTTTACAGGGTGGGCCTGCGTCAATTGTCGTAAAATGGAGGAGCAGGTTTGGAGTACTCCGCAAGTGTTTGATTTGTTACAGCAAGACTACATTCTGATCTCTCTCTATGTGGATGACCGGGAGGAGCTGCCATCAGATCAGCAATTTAATTACTACCGAAGCGATGGAGGAATTAAAAAAATCAGAACCATTGGAGATAAATGGTCCACCTTCCAGACGCTGAATTTCAGGAATAATTCGCAGCCCTTTTATGTGCTTATGGATGCAGATCTGAATTTACTGAATGAACCACGCGGGTATACCCCCAATGAAAGTACTTATGCGGCATGGCTACAGGAAGGATTGGACCGATTTGGAAAGTAGGAAAACCCTGAGCTTCCTATAATTTTTTGTGCTGCTTTAAAGCTTCTTAAAAATATGTGAAAAACCATTCCTGGTTATAACTGGGGTGGTTTTTCTTGTTTTTTGATGGAGATTGCCAATTAAAAGGGACCCTCCGCTGAAAGATCAATAACACTCGGTTGTTGCTTTTTCAACCGCCTTTATCCCGGGTGCTTCGTTGGCCGGATTATCTGATATTTTCAACCGGGACAGCTACATATTTATAATTTTTTAGGAAGTCTATTCCTACACCACCTAAATTATGTGTATTAGTATATGCTTAACTGCAAAACCCAGTAATAGGGGGTATCTTCGAAAGAAAAAGAACTAAATGATCAAATTCTACTAGCACATGAGCGATTTTATCTATTCGAGAGGAGGAGCAGATACGCGTTTGCTTCGGAAGGAGCTGTTGAGGATATACCCGGATAAAACCCTGCAGCTGAATGAATTCAACGGGCCGTGGGGTACTCTGGTTGTCAGTCGCAATACCTACCACGGTTTTCAAGTATATGAGTCGGAACATCATATTGCCGTAATTATCGGTGGACCTGTCCTACAGTTTCAGGATAATAAATTTTTGCTACATGGGGAGGAATCAGAGGGGACCCGGGCTGTTTATGAGAGATGGCTCCATAATGAAATTTCCTGGGAGGAGGATCTCAGTGGTCCCTTCTGTTTCTTTGTAATAGACAAAGAGGAATCCCGATTATCCCTTGTCACCGATTTAATGTCCTTTGTTCCGGTGTTTCAAGTGATGGATCAGGATAACATGATGTTGTCAACCCATATTGACGTGCTGGCGCGCTGCGCCGCAAAAGAAGGGGATTTGGACCCCGTAAGCCTGGCAGATTTCATTCTGCAGGGAACCATTACCTATCCCTTTACGGCTTATGAAAACATCCAACAGCTGGCACCCGGAAGTGTATACCAGACTTCCATTACCAGTGACCACCTGGAGGGCAGTTCCTATTATCAGCCTCTTGAGCAGGATATGTACCAAAATATGGATACGGCTGTGAAGGAATTTCGGGCTGGCATGGAGTCTTATGTGGATGCCGTTGTCGAGGGGATGGATAAGGCTGCCATTTTTCTAAGTGGTGGGGAAGATTCCCGGAGCGTGGCAGGAATGTTACAGGGGAAGGTAAAACTCGATTCCCATGTTTTTCTGGATGGAATGAACAGGGAGGGAAAAGTGGCTAAAAAAGCGGCCGGGAAATACGGCGCATCCTTCAACCTCGCCCTAAGAAAAAAAGATCATCTGATGGATGTGATGGAGCCCAGTACTACCCTGGTGGGTAGCGGTTCTGAGTTTTTAAGTGTACATACCATCGGCTTTCATACCTCCTGTGGTTTGACTAGCTTTCCAGCTGTTTTTGGAGGGTATTTTGGAGACGAACTTTTTAAAGGCGCCCGAATTGGAAAAACAATCTGGAGCCAGAAATATGCCTTCTTTCCGCAACAAAAGGATCCTTCAGTATCTCCGGCCAAACCCGCTAAGAACCTTGTCTTTACATCAGAAATCATGGAGCAGGTGAAAATAAGGCGCAGCCGGCATTTGGAGCGTATCCGGAAAATGCGGCCGCAGTCTGCTGAGGAATGGTATGGGGTGTGGCCTGCCTCGATGGACCAGCACATTTCCACTGTCCACGGAAACCGCCGACTTTTTCGATCGTATGAACCCTATACGAGTCATGCAGCCGTTAAGGTAGCCGCCAGAATCCCTCAAAAGTGGAAGCTGAACCGAATATTCTTCCAGAAAGCAGTAAAACCTTATCTGGCTCCCGCAAAATTTATCCAGCATGGAGATGGCCGGTTCCCTTACTTTTCCTACAAAACCAACCTGGGGTTGAGTTTATACACCTTTGTCTA
>JAJUIC010000068.1 GCA_029265595.1 Flavobacteriaceae bacterium | reverse complement strand
TTTTCCTAGACTGTACCTCCCAGTGGCCGTCAGAGGACTTCCTGCGTAGGTCCTTGAACTGGTGTTGGTGGTATACTGATCAGATCCTCCTCTTATTTCGGCAGATAACCAATCCGTAAAATCATAGTTTACAGATCCGCTTAATAAGAACCGGTCCCTGGTATCCTGGTTGAGATTATAACGAGCGGACCAGTAAGGGTTGATGGAATTGGTCTCTCCCGGTGGCAAATACCAGAAGTGATTGCCAAATTCATCTGTTGCCGCACTGAAATCCCGGATATCCAGAGACCGTGGCAGCATATACATGGCATAAAAGGCATTGGAAGTGTTGACTCCATTAAAAGGACGGTTTTGGGCCGTGGCACTGATATACTGAACTTTCACATCTGTGGTCCACCGCTGGTCGTTGCCAAAATTACTGACGGCCCGGGTCAGTAAATTGGTTCTTTCCAGAGAAGACCCGGGTATTTTACTTTGATCGTCCAGATAAGTCACGGAAGAATAGACGGAAGTGTTATTAAACTGCTGCGAAAAAGAGAGACTATGAGTGGTATTGACTCCTGTGTCAAAGTAATTCTCCAGGTTGTCATATGCCTGGAGCTGGGTTTGCTCTCCATTCCACTTAGTCACTGTCTGGCCTTCTATTTTCGGTCCCCAGCTCAGACTGGATTCGGGACTGTAGATTCCCTGGCTACCCTGTGCAAAGGCATCCTGCATATCAGGTGCCATAAAAATCGTTTCAAAACCGACAGTTGCAGAGTAGGTAATACCCAGACCTTCCTGGGCTTTCCCCGATTTTGTGGTTATCAAAATTACCCCATTACCTGCACGGGATCCGTAAAGAGCCGCGGCTGAGGCTCCTTTAAGAACGGACATGCTTTCAATATTTTCAGGGTTCAGATCCCCCAATCCATTTCCCATATCAGGAGCCGGGTTCCAGAAATCATTATTGGCCGAACCCGTGAAGTTGTCCATGGGAATTCCGTCTACAACAATCAGCGGCTGGTTGTCACCCGTAAGGGAATTATTTCCCCGAAGCACAATTTTGGAAGAACTTGCCGGTCCGTTACTACCCCGGACCACATGAAGCCCCGCCACCTTTCCTGTAAAAGCGTTGGCAAGGTTGTTCTCGCGAGCTTCCACAAGGGATTCCCCCTGCACTTCCTGCAGGGCATAACCCAGGGATTTGCGGTCCCTTCTGATTCCCAGCGCTGTCACCACAACCTCATCTAAAGCTCCCAGCTCCTGCACAAGTTGAACATCGATTTGTGTTTGCTGTCCTACAGCGACTTCCTGAGTGGCAAAACCGACATAAGAAAAAATGAGTACTGCATCAGCCCCCACTTCAATGCTGTAGTTTCCATCGAAGTCCGACGCCGTCCCATTGGTAGTTCCTTTTTCCAGAACGGAAACTCCGGGAAGTGGCATTCCAGCATCATCCGTAACGGTTCCTGTGATAATTTGTTCCTGTGCTGTCAGACATAGGGATGACAGTCCAAACAGACACGAAAACAAAAGGAGTAACTTATTGTTCATTGTTCTTAAAGGTTAAATTGATTAAATACTGGTTATCAACTCAGTTTATAAGAACAAATGTTACTAAAAGGTTAACCCAAAAAATAATAATTTCGACAAATAACCATTGGGATTAGCTGAACGACCATCCACACACGAAATCGTTTTAGAGCAACAACATTATTTGTAGAAACCCCAATCGCCAGAGGTATCATCAGTAGGCTAAAAATAGGGTGTAGTTAAAAACAGGGAGGTAAAGTACCTGCCTGTTTCATCCTTCTGGGAACCAACCCATCAAGGGTTGAAGAATCCACTTTAATTTCGGGAAGCTATAAGTATGTTAAATAAGCGGAAACCAGCCAGTGATTGAGTTTGTCATCTTCAATTATAGTCCCGTCTATGGCAATCTCCAGAAAATGTAATCCTTTCTCTAAGGATCCGATCTGCAAGGTGTAAGGTGATACACTGGAACCCGGACACCAATTTGATCTGGAAAGATCGGAAGATGCCAGGCGCTCTTCAATAACCCGCTCTTCTTTTTGACCATTTCTGTTGTACACGTAAGCGGTATCTTTTCGCATCCAGACCCCCGAAGAGGGATTAAACCTTCGAAAAGAGGCGCAGTCATCTCGCCAGGGAATGGTTTCTAAAACGAGCCTTTGATTGAGTTTCACTTCATTTTTCAACCGGATAAATTCGTCTCCTCCCCTATGGCCTCCATGTCCTGTGGTAATATAATGCAGTTGGACATTACTGGCATCTTCAGGTAATTCAAAATCCACCTTCAGGTCAGTTTTTGCAAAAAGATCAGGATGTTTCTGGCCCGCATAATATATGGTATTGACAAGTGGGATTACTTTTCTCATGGGCAATGGCCTTCCGGAATATTCCAGCGACAAGTCGATGTTATATCCTTCAGCTGTCCAAGTATCAATCCATACCCCAACGTAAAAATCCCCCGTTACCTCCCCGGCCAGATGCGAAATATCCTCTTCCCAAACGACTTTGTCTTCCCATTTTGGGATATAGACCGGACGGCTGTACTTGCGATCTTCAGCCACCTTCTCATCACTAAAGTAACCGGCCCCGAAGGGGGTCATAAAGCGCAGAATTTCCAGGGCCGGGGTATAGTTTTCACTTTTTCTGACTCCGGGATATTCCAAAACTGCGGCCCCGGGAGGGTAGGTCCCTTGTCCCATGGCCACATCGATCACATCGATTTTCTCAGGGTCCGTAATAACAAAGACAGAACCCGATTTGTCCCAGGGATCACCTGCCGACCGCAGGGTCATTTTCACCTTCACATCCGTTCCTTCCTCAAATTGCGGAGCCTGAACTTTTTTATAGATGATACGCCCGTCCTGCAAGCGCTCCACCCCGGGTGACTTTCCTTCATCTCCCTGAAAATTCACGGGCTGATTCTTGAAGATTTCCAGGGTCTGAGGAGATTGGGCAAAAGAAACAGTGCCTACGAGCAGACCCAGAATAAATAGGAAATTTTTCATTTTAGTTTTTTTTGTTTCGACCTTGCTGTTTTATTCCGCCAGTTCTTTTTGGATGCGTTGTACAGACCGGTTGACTTCAAATATAATTACAAATTAAGTTCCACAGCCTGTCCGTGTCCCCGGTACAAAACCAGTGGCTTTTCCAGTTGAACTTCAAGAACGGTGATATACTCATCCAAATGCCCTTCCTGAGGCGTTTCGATACGAAGGATTCCCGGAATATTGTTCCACTCCGCCCCACCGTTTCGCTGAAAATCCAAATCCAAAGACGTGCCCAGGACCTTGATGGATTTTACCTTGTTTTGAATCCCTTTCAGTTCGATATAATGCCGCGGCTTGTCAAACAGAAACAGATATAGCCGGGTTTTATCCTTACTTAAGGTTGTGGGACCGTTAAAATGACCATAGGGTAAACCGGCCGTGGTCCCAAATACGGCGGGCTCGTGTTTTTCAATCCACTGCCCCAGGGCCTCCAGTCTTTCCACTTGCTCCTTTGGGATCGTACCATCCGGTTTGGGTCCAACGTTCAGCAGCAGGTTTCCTCCCATGCCAATAACTGTAGAAAAGGTCCTGATGATTTGCGCCGTCGGCTTGTAGTTCGTATCACTGGGAAAGTAACCCCAGTTGTCGTTCATGGTCAAACAAAACTCCCAGGGTCCATCTGGACGAACCACTGGCACTCCCTGTTCAGGGGTACTATAGTCTCCATGATGATTTAATCTCGAATTCACCACTACCCCCGGATGGTATTCCAACAGCTTTTCCTTCAAAATTCCGGAACGCCATTTTTCAGATGAATGTTCCCAGTCGCCATCAAACCAGAACAAATCTGGATTGTAGTTGTTTTGCAGTTCCTGGATCTGGCCTGTGTAGAATTTCATGTATCGGTCCCATGGTTCCCAGGTCTCCTGATCCTTTTGTGGAAAAAACACTCTGGTTTCAGGCCTTGGAAACACCACCTCATAATCGGGATGAGACCAGTCAGGTAACGAAAAATACAAGCCTACTTTCAGATTTTGATTGCGCAAAGCATCCACAAAAGGTGTTAAAAGATCACGACCTGCAGAGGCGTGGTCTACCACATTAAGATCACTTAAATTGGTATCCCATAGTGCCACCCCGTCATGGTGTTTGGTGGTAATGACGGCATAACGCGCTCCTGTTTTTTTGAATAATTCCACCCAGTCATCCGGATCATAATTTTCAGCAGAAAATCCCTTTCCCTGCTCCATATACTCCTGGTAACCGATACGCTGATGATACAGCGACCAGGATTCCGTTATGCCACCTACAGCGTAATATCCCCAGTGGACAAAAATGCCTAATTTGGCATCTTCGAACCACTGCATCTTATTTTTCTGCTCCTGAGCTTGAACATAAGCCCCCAGACTTAACACAAAAGCAATTACGATCTTTTTCATGAACCCTGATTTATTTGACCTTGTGATCACCGCCCGTCATTGGACGCTTTGGAGTCCCGAATGGCTTTGAAATGATCTTCAGTCAATGCACCCCCGTCAAAAAATGACACTCCCCTGGCGCCATTTTTCCGGGCAATATCTATTGCTGCCTTCAGGTCCTCTCCACTCATAGGTGGCAGGTAAATCCCCGTATGGAGTTCGGTGTCTCTTCCTTCCAGATCTGCAATCCCTTGTCTGGTGGCATATCCGATCCAGTCGATATCTTCTTCATAGAAGCTGTGATAAATCATTGGCAGTACCGCATCCACCTTCCACTTGTCCCAACGCTGACGCACCATGTGATCGGCCATTTCAGGGTAAGGGAATACGGCAGCCGTAAGGTTCTTTCCGTTTTCATGGGCTATTTCATGCGCCTGGTCAACGACCACTTTAATTTTGTTGAGCCTGAAGTTTTTCCATTCCATATCAATGGCAGGATTTTCGAAGTCCCGGGGATTTTTGTGATGAATGGCCTCGAACTCTTCTACACATACATCACAATAACAAAAATCAAATTCGGGCAGCTCGACATCCTGAACTAGATCGTATTTCGGCAGCAATCCTATGGGTAGAAAGATATCCGAAAACCGGATGTAGTCCAGATGAACACTTTCAATACCTTCCACCTGCGCCAGTCCCTCAACCAGGCTCAGAACATGCTCTTGGGATTCCTTTCTGGTAGGACACAGCCACTGATAATAATCCACATAAGGCCTGGTATCATAATTGGATTTCCCCTCCCGGCTCACTGCATACCACTCGGGGTGCTGCAGGGCAATACTGTCTCCGGGCCTGTTCATGGTAAACATCCATGCATGAACTTCCAGTCCCTCATCAGTGGCCAGGGGGACCAGCTTGGCTAATGTTTCGGGATCGGCTTCGGTATTGATCAGTACGGCATCAATCCCGTTTTCTTTATACTTCTTAAACTCCTGGGTGTAATCTTCCTCTGATTTATCGGGATTAGCAGTAATCCAGGTCCAGTATTTAAAATCCTTTTCCGGCGCATCCGTATGGCGCGCCGAAACTTCCATGGAATCTGTGGACCGGGTGGCTTCGGTACAGGAGACCAGCCCCATCACCGAAAAAAACAGCATAAGTTGTAGCGTTTTCATTTATTTTAGTTTTGGTTGTATGACAAATTCTCCGTCTTCCTTTATCAGCAGCAGATCGCCTGTAAAGGGACTTTCCAGGAAAATATTCCAGCCGCTGGCATGAAGTTCCATCTTGGGATCAATGGCAGTGCCCTGGATTGTTAAGTCTTCCATTAATTCATGAAGATCCGTGGCCCAGGTGTTATTTTTGGAGTAATACGCTTTCTGGGCCCGATACAAATCATACAGCACCCATTTTAGGCTTTCGTCCTGAGGAATCTGAAAGTCATCCTTTTGACCGACCTGCTTTTCTGAAAAATACACATAACCCCACTTCTCCGGTTCGTGCATGTTTATGACCCACTGAGGAGACCATACCCAGTTATACTCCGGCAGATAATCCCCTTCTGCATCTTTTTTCCGGGAGTAGGTTCCATTGGTGATTTCGTGATCCCAGTTGACGCGTGAAAAATTAATTCGCCAAAATTCTTTTTCGGGGACTCTTGAATGGGTATTGGCTTCCGTCAGTACGGACCATGGCATAGCCACCTCCACGCTCCAGTATTTATCCGTATCGGAAGCATCGTTTAAACTGCCCTCAACATGAACTGCAGACTGAAGTCCCTGAATATCCCAGCTATCCACAATTGGAGCAGGCTCCCGATAAGGCTTTACAATAAATAGATCCCATACGGTATTGAGCGCATTCATCTCAAACTCCAGGTAATTATGTGTGTCCCCATCGGGATCAATAAAGATCTCAAAGTCGTTGTTGTAGAATATAACCGTATCGCGCTGTTTTAAGGTACCCCAAATGTGCGGATCCTCCATTTTGGCATAGAAATAAAGGTACTCCTGGTCATAAAGCATTTTTACATTGGTCTGGTATGCGGGGATCTCCTGCCCTTCGATATCAATAAAGTCTTCGCTAAAGGCAGCTTTTTTCCAGGAACGTTCCTCTGCCTTTCCATCAATGGTCATGGGATCAATGGTTTTATAGGCGATGTATTTCCTGGGAGCCGGATGACTTTGCGAATAGCCAGTTACCATAAAAAAATAGCCCAGTGTAAGGCAAAAGAAGGACCGCATCATAAACTGTTATTTTTTACAAATTCCACGATTTCACTTAATCTGCCAAATGCCAGAGCGGTCACCGTATCCGCCGCTCCGTAATAGAGGGCAAGTTTATCCTCCTTTTCATTGTGAAGAGCGGCACATGGAAATACGACGTTCGGCACATCTCCAGTGAGTTCATACAGGTCCGCGGGAGCTAGAAGATAAGGCTGGGTTCGGTAGTTCACCCGGGCTGGATTATCAGTGTCCAGCAGCGCAGCTCCTATGGAATACCTAAATCCATTACAGGTAGTAATAACACCATGATAAATAAGCAACCATCCTTCTGATGTCAATATAGGAATGGGACCGGCACCAATTTTGGTACTTTGCCAGGCGGATTCCTTAAAATCACTGACCTTCATCACGCACCGATGTTCCCCCCAGTATTTCATGTCAGGGCTGTAACTGATATAGATATCTCCAAAAGGGGTATGTCCGTTGTCGCTCGGGCGGCTCAGCATGGCGTATTTCCCATTAATTTTCTGGGGAAACAACACCCCGTTGCGATTAAAAGGCAAAAAGGCATTTTCACATTGATAGAATTCCTTAAAATCAAAGGTATAGCCAATGCCAATGGTAGGCCCGTGATACCCATTGCACCAGGTAATCCAGTAGCGGTCCTCGATAAAGGTGACCCTGGGATCGTATTTGTAGTCGGACTCGATCATCTGGGTATTTCCGGCTTTAAATGCTATAGGATACGGATTGATCTCCCAGTCAATTCCATTTTTGCTGAAACCCGCGAAAATATTCATTTGAACCGCCCGGTTATCACACCGGAAAACGCCGGCGAAACCCTCTCCAAATGGAACCACTGCACTGTTAAACACACTATTGGAGGTGGGGATGGCATACCGGTTTATAATAGGATTCTTGCCATAGCGCCACATGATTTCGTTACTTTCTTCAGGCCGCTCCTGCCATGGAATATTTGTTACCATAATTAATCCTTGTATTTTTTTACTTTATCCAACCACGTAAATTTTAGTACAACAGAGGTCACTGCGAAAACTAATAACCATATTCCGGCTTTGGAATAATCCCGGACTACCACAAAAATGGGTAGTAATATCATACTGGATTGCCAGATGATTCCGGTGCCACAATTTATCATATCTTTTGTAAAGTCCCCATTTTTCTCAACAATCTTTCCACGGGTCAGCATTTTTTTGCGAACTGGCTTCCACCAGCCCCAGGGCCGTACATTCTCATAAAAACCCTCCAGGGTGGAAGGTTTAGTTGGTGGCGTGAGAAAGGTTCCCAAAAAACACCCGATAAGTGAAAAGAAAAAGGTCAGGGGAAAGAGGTAGATGGCCGGAATATGAGCCAGCTCAAAAAGCAGGCTGCCGGAAGGAAATTCATCTTTATAATAATCCCCAAAAAATTGAAGGGTTGCAATAATTAAACCTGCGAGCATGCCCCAGAAGTATCCCCAGCCATTGAATCTCCACCAAACCCACTTCAGGAAGTTTGCAGCCACATATCCTCCGAACAGGGCACTGGTGATCCATAGAGTAATTCCATTAATGGAATCGGCATAAAATCCCATGACCACTCCAAGAATCACCACCAGGAAAGAAGCCAGGTGACTCGCTCTGACGTAATGCTTCTGGGAAGCCTCAGGCTTAAGATATTTTTTGTAGATGTCATTGACAATATAGGCTGGACCCGAATTGACAAAAGCAGAAAAGGTAGACATAAAAGCCGCAAGCAATCCTGCCAGTAGCAAACCCTTTAATCCTACGGGCACATACTCATTGACCACCTGTGGAAGTAATATCTCCAGATCATTTCCAGTAACAGAGTCCCCAGCAGCGAGTTCGGGAGCTATATAAAATAGGGCAAGTACCACAATTCCGGCTATCAGGAGGTAGCGGGGAATGAACAAAATGAGATTGGTAAAGCCGCTCATATAAGCAGCCTCTTTTACTGACCGGGTAGATAAAATTCGTTGCAAATCATAGCTCGGGGTAGGTCCCGCAACACTGGCAAAAAAGCCTTTAAAGAGGGTCATCCCGATAAAGGCCCCGAACATTTTGTAACCCTGCGTATCAATCAACTCATTTAAGGCGGTCATGTCACCCTCCCAAAAACCATCAAGTTGCCATCCGAACAAGACGTTTTTCCATTTGTCAGGGATAAGCGCCTCCACCTGGGCATCAGTAAGCATCATAAAAGAATATCCGGCTATCAGGATGCCAGCCAGTACCATGATTCCATATTGTAGCACCTCAGTTGCCACCACAGAGAACATACCTCCTTTTACCGTGTAGAGCGTGGTAAAGAAAATTATGATCAGCGCATAGGTGTTTTCCGAAGATAAGATGAGCTCCTGGGTGAATGCAAAACTCAAATCCCAGGGCAGGATCACGCTCATGAATTTCCCCACACCTTCAAAAAAATAAGCAATAAAGCCTACCGCAGCTACCACAGCGAAGATGGCAACGATTAAGTGGGAGGCTCTTCCTGATCGGTCGTCTCCAAATCTGGTAAGAATCCATTCAGAACCCGTCATGACTTTCGAGCGCCTGATCCATACGGCCAAAAACATCATGACGAAGATCTGGTTCCAGATCGGCCACATCCACATGAACATAAAACTCTTGACCCCGTACAGGAACAGAATGCCAACCATCCAGGCTGTTCCCGAAACATCATACATGCCTGATCCGTTACTCAGTCCCAGATAATACCATTTGATCTGCTTACCCCCCAGGAAATAGGAATCCAAACCTTTGGAGGCTCTCTTGGAAACGATGATTCCGACAACCAGCGTAATGATGATGTAAAGAAAAATGATCAGAACATCCAAAGTCGCCATTATGACCTTAATTTTCTAATGGAACTTAAGTGGATTATTGATCGCGATCTTTTCTGGGCTATCATAGGAAGCTCCAGAAATAGAGATTCAATGCGACTGAATAAGGAGGTGTGCAAGTCAAACATGATGAAGGAGCATGTAAAAGCCATTTAAAAATCAATTATTAGCTCATCAAGGTTTTGTGAACTTTAATCCCTAAATATTTATATATTTCGTTGTGGAAAAAAAGAAATTAGACCAACAACAGTTACCAGTGGCTGAACAACAAAAACCCTATGGAATCAATAAGACACCTTTCGCATCCTTTCCGCATTAATGGGCCATTCGGGTATCGGATTTCTCCGCTACATCACGTTGTATTCTGGTTCATCTATTTTCTCTTCAACTTTCTCAGATGGGGTAGCTACTACAGCGACTACATGCTGTCTTTGAAGGGCAATATGCTAGGGTTCCCCATTCACATCATTTTGAGCTATTTCACCCTGTACTACCTGGTGCCCAAATTCATTAAGGACAGGAAGTTTTTGACTTTTTCATTGATTTTGGTTGGTGCTATTTTTATCATGGTTGTTATTAAATTTCAGCTCACACGTTTATTAATCAGCAGTAATGTATGGCCGGAAGGACCCGTTGAAACCTCCACCTTCAGCTTCAATTACGCCCTGACCATGATGTTGGGAGAATTATATGTAGTTGCCTTTGTAACGGCCATAAAAATTACGCTGGACTGGATGTGGGAAAGCAGCCGGGCAGTACGACTGGAAAAGGTTCAGTTGGAAACAGAACTGCGTTTTCTTCGAACACAGATTTCCCCGCATTTTCTATTCAATACCCTGAACAATATCTATTCGCTCACCCTGGA
>JAJUIC010000160.1 GCA_029265595.1 Flavobacteriaceae bacterium | reverse complement strand
TGGAAATAATTCTGGCCAAACTCACCCAGCAGCCTGGTCCGCAGGCGGGAATGATGCCAAGGTTAGCCTAAGTAATCCTGAGAAATGGTGGGGGATTATCCTATGTAAGCTATTTTTATTATTTATGTAAATTTCAATTTCAATTCGGGACGCGCGCGTCCCGAATGAACCTGTTCAGTTGTTTAACGGCCATAAAAGGCTACCACAACAATAGGCTCGAGTGGCCTCTACCTGGGATTTAACCCGATGTCAAGTTGCCTTCCCTCATCCCTGGCTTTTTGATCCAGTCTCTGGCCATAGGCCATTCCGATGGCCAGCCCAAGGGGAAGTCCAATAGCGAAAAAAGCCATATTGTCCAGCACCAGGGCAAAAACCAATCCCATAGGAATTCCGAAACCGGCCATCCCTATAGCAAGCCATTGATTTTGGTAATACTCTTTGGGAACAATTTTCAATTCCTTTTCCACCCTTCCCAGGATCCTTGCCTGGCACCTGCCTAGTTCTTTGATTAATTCTTTGGATTTTACATCCTTAGGGAGCGCGTTTAGCGATTCAATCTCAGCGGCCACTATGGGATCGAGATCTTCTGCCGCGGCCTTCCGGTACAATTCCCGGATGAGGGCTTGCAGGTGATCATACTGCCGAGCCAGAGAACCATTTAGTTCCCGGGGCTTTAGAGTTGGAGCTGCCATTGGATGTGCTTTAGGGGTTATAGGCAACTCAAAAATAACCGGTTTGCGGTTCTTATCAAAGTTTTTGAACCGCTACAGATCAGAACTATCTTCCTGAGCTGCGGTTTCAAGAAGTTGCGAGCGAACGCTGAAGGCCTTCCCCAATGGGCCTTCCAAGGAAAATCCACCGCCCATGGCGTCGGTGACATCCAGTATTATCCGTGAGTGCTGGTAATATTCATGTTGTTCCTGGGACAGGTAAAACTCAGCTCCTTCCACAGTACCTTTTAAAACATCCCGCAGGCCTACCAGGTATTCTCCTTTTTTAAAACACATGGGCTGGGAGCCTTCACAGCAGCCACCACTCATGTAAAACATTAATTCCCCGTGCTGGTTTTCGAGTTCCCGGATTAATTCCTTAGCAGCGGGTGTTGCAATTACCTGTTTCTTCATAACTTCAAATTTCTTTTAAAAGCAAAGACCATCCTGGACAGCTCCCGGGATGGTCTCATACTAAATGAACAATTTAACCTTAGGCCAGATTTAGAACAAACCGGTCGGCTTCTTATCATAAGAAATCAACATGTTTTTGGTTTGTCTGTAGTGAGAAAGCATCATTTTGTGGTTCTCTCTACCAAATCCAGACTGCTTATATCCTCCAAATGGAGCGTGGGCAGGATAAGAGTGGTACTGGTTTACCCAAACCCTACCGGCCAGAATCGCCCGTGGTACCTGATACATTTCGTGTGCATCTCGTGTCCACACTCCTGCACCCAGTCCATAAATGGTATCGTTTGCAATTTCAATGGCTTCCTGTGTGGTTTTAAAGGTAGTAAAGGCTAGTACCGGTCCGAAAATCTCTTCCTGGAACACACGCATTTTGTTGTGTCCTTTCAAAATAGTCGGTTCAATATAGTATCCTTCGGCCAACTCATCATCGACCTTTTGGACGTTACCACCTACCAATACTTCTGCACCTTCTTCTTTACCTATTTCAATATAGTTCAGAATTCGGTCATATTGGGCTTTGGAAACCTGAGCCCCCATTTGGGTTCCTTCATCAAGAGGGTTACCAACTTTAATGGTTTTCACCCGGTCCACGACTCGTTTAATAAACTCATCGGCAATGCTTTCATGAACCAGCAGTCGGGTAGGGGCAGTACAAATCTCACCCTGATTAAAGGCGAACATCGCAGCTCCTTCTACTGCTTTATCCAGGAACTCATCATCCTTATCCATTACAGAAGGGAAGAATACGTTGGGGGATTTACCTCCCAGTTCCATGGTCGATGGAATCACGTTCTGAGCCGCATACTGCATAATGAGTTTACCCGTAGCGGTAGACCCGGTAAAGGCAACTTTCTGAATTCTTGGATTCGAAGCCAGGTGTTTACCTACCGTAGCACCAAATCCATTCACGACGTTCAATACCCCGGCAGGCAAGATATCTCCAATGAGCTGGACTAGAACCAAAATACTGGTCGGAGTCTGCTCTGCAGGTTTCAGTACGATGGCATTCCCGGCCGCAAGGGCAGGTGCCAGTTTCCAGGCCGCCATCAGAAGCGGGAAGTTCCACGGAATAATCTGCCCAACCACACCAAGGGGTTCCTGAAGGACGATACTCAGGGTACTTTCATCGTGCTCTGAAACAGTACCTTCCTCAGAACGAATCACCCCGGCAAAATATCTAAAGTGATCCACCACAAGTGGCAAGTCGGCAGTCTTAGTCTCCCGGATGGCTTTTCCGTTATCAATGGTTTCCAGGGTGGCCAGATAATCAATATTGTCTTCAATGCGTTGTGCGATACGCATCATCAGGTTACTTCGATCAGTTGGTGACATTTTAGCCCACTGGGGATACGCCTTGTGTGCCGCATCCAGGGCCAGTTCAATATCCTCCTCAGATGATTTTGCTGCCCGTGTAAATACTTTTCCGTTAATAGGAGAAATATTATCGAAATACTCGCCTTTTACCGGTGGAACAAATTTCCCCCCGATGTAGTTGTCGGTTGGCAATTCCTTCCCTTTAAGCTGGGGCCATTCAAAATACTTTTTAGTGGCAATATTGCTACCATTAACGGCAGCTGCTGTTGTTGTACTCATAAACAAAAATTTAAGTCAAGTGGATGTGACTCTCACATCAACTAGCTCAAAGATATCGTTTTAGTTCCCTGCCCGGTTAGACTAAATAGAAAGGGTGTGGTACAAATTGGAAATAACTTCATTTTTTCCTGATAAACACCCCCCAATAGAGAGAATTTTTTCCCTATTTAAGATAGAAGATGAAAATAATTACATAGACAGAACTTATCGGCTGGGGTTCTGCCGGCCCTGAAGCCACCAATATTTTTCTTACCTTTTGCTTCAATTATGTACAAAGCCATGGCAGACCACGCGACGCTTACAAATTCGCTTTTATACATCGAACCCTTTTTTCAACAAGCGGATTATCCAGAAAAGGACAAGCAACAGTTCTTTGAGATTTACTGGACCTCCGCCGCGTCCACTCCCGTGCTCAAATCCTCCATGGCAAATGCACCTAAGGGGCAGTGGCTCTATCTGGTCGCTCCGTATCATGCCCAGGAATTTTCTCTGGAAGGGGCGAAGGGGCGCCTGATCCGGTTTCACCGGAAGCTGCTGAATCTGGAATTGGAAGATTTCTCTTTGGAGGTACTTCGTCTGTTTCAAAAGTCGATCGGTTATGCCTGTATTTTTGTCCCCGAGTCGGAGGTACCGGTTTTGCAGGACCTGAACCACCTGATGCAGCGGGAGCTTAAAAGGCAGCCGCGGGACTTTGTTTTTCTCAAAAGTCTGTTGAAGAGCTTCCTATTAAAACTGGTTTCCCTGCATCAGGAGCGGTATCAGTTACCAGATATCAAT
>JAJUIC010000169.1 GCA_029265595.1 Flavobacteriaceae bacterium | reverse complement strand
TTTACTCAGAAGCTTGAAATCCTTTACCATCACGGTTTTCTCACCGACCTGAGTCTTGAAAAGCTCCCCTTCAATACCGATGAAATCCCCGATATCAAGAAGCTTTTTATAAATGTCATTGTATTTGCTCTTATCTTCTCCTGGGCAAATTTCGTCCCGGTTGAAGTAGACCTGAATGCGACCTGTGGAGTCCTGGATTTCAGCGAAAGAAGCCTTTCCCTGAATTCTTCTGGACATCAACCTCCCGGCAATAACCACCTTCTTCCCCTCAGTGAAGTCCTGTTTGATATCCGTGGTGGTGTGATTCACGGGGAACAACTCTGCCGGATACGGGTTTATGTTGAGTCTCCGAAGGGATTCCAGCTTCTCCCTGCGAATGATTTCCTGTTCAGATAAGGGCATATGAAATGATTGTAAATGAGCCGGCAAAGATACGGACAAATGACCAACCAATCAATTGTTTTTTGTATGTGGCAGAGCGCTACGAATTTGATATCTTTGTCATTACAATGAGTTTGTGGAGAGTCATATTATCCATTCTTTTTCCACCCCTTGCCGTATACGACCGGGGTTGTGGTTCGATCGTAATTGTGCTGATTTTAACCTTGCTGGGCTGGGTCCCAGGGGTGATCGCAGCCTTGATCATTCTGAACCGCGATCCGGATCGAAGGTCGTAGATCCGGTACTGGAAAAGCAGGAATGAGCTGGGGCAAAGCCCATGAAAAAGCAATTTTCATAAGGGGGGCATCTGTTTCTATTTCTTAAATACAGTATTCACCATTAAATGCATGGGATTAGGTTTTGAATAAGGAAATTTTATTAGAAGATCTCGGCCTTCGGGATTACAAGGAAACATGGGATTATCAGGAACAGCTGTTTCAGGGTATCCTCGATATTAAATCCAACAACCGAAAATCGGGCGATCAAAAAATTACCCCAAATTATTTCCTATTTGTAGAACACCCTCATGTTTATACCCTTGGCAAAAGCGGCGACCGGTCCAACTTGTTGATCAGTGAGGAACAACTGGCGCAAAAGAAGGCCAGCTTCTACAAAATCAACAGGGGAGGGGATATTACGTACCACGGACCTGGACAGGTGGTGGGGTACCCTATTTTGGATCTGGATAATTTCTTTACTGATATTCATCGCTATCTTCGACTGTTGGAGGAGATGGTCATTCTTACCCTTAAAGATTACGGGCTGAACGCTGTTCGGAGTGAAGGGGAAACCGGTGTCTGGCTCGATGTGGGAACTCCTTTCGCTAGAAAAATTTGTGCCATGGGAGTTCGTGCCAGCAGATGGGTGACCATGCATGGTTTTGCGCTGAATGTGAATTCAGACCTGGGATATTTTGACAACATTGTTCCCTGTGGGATTCGAGATAAAGCCGTAACTTCCCTGAATGTGGAACTGGGTCGGGAACAGGTTCCCATGGAAGAGGTCAAGGAAAAACTGCTAAAATATTTTCAGAACCTTTTTCAAGTTGAATTTTCTCATTACCGACAAAATCATTAACTCCCAGATTTAGGAACCAGGAGATACTCGTTTTCAACACGCCCATTCGGCTGCCCTGGTCCAGATAGTTTTTCTAATAGTGAGTTTGATTGGGATAGGTTTTATGGATAAGCCGCCCAAAGATGTTGGTATGATGCTGTTCTTCATTATGGCTATCAGCCTGTTTTGGATTGTCTATATTGTGCGCTTTAATTATGTTCTTCATGTAGGCATCCCAAAATATGAAGAATAATGTGCGAATGGTAAGGGTGGCCAAGGGATGGACTCAGGAAGAACTGGCCAAACGAGTACATGTATCTCGGCAAACCATCATTTCTATTGAGACCGCTCGGTACATCCCTTCCACCAAACTGGCCTTGAAAATAGCCAAGTGTTTCAATAAAACGGTGGAAGAGCTCTTTGAACTCGAAGAGAGTGACTTTGATCCTGATTCTGGCTAATTGGTGAGTATTCCATCTGCAATGACAATCGGGGAACCAGGAGCATGTCATCCTTAACAAGATAGATCTACCTGGAAATAGCGAGTATTTATCCATCGAAGAAAACCCAAGAGGGTTAACCTCACTGTCTAATTTCCGGAATCCCGCAACCAATCAATGATTTCAGGATCGGTAGGCAAGGTTCTGGGCTCGATCACCTTAACCAGCTGGCCTTCTTCGTCCAGCAAATATTTCTGGAAGTTCCACTGGACTTCAGAATCCTGAACGCCGTTTTGAGATTTTTGCGTCAGGTATTGATAAATCGGATGCATATCCTCTCCCTTGACCGATATCTTGGACATCATCGGAAAGCTCACCCCATAATTTTGCTCGCAAAAAGCAGCAATTTCTTCATCTGAGCCGGGTTCCTGTCCTCCGAAATTGTTCGCAGGAAATCCTATAATTTCAAAATCACTATCCTGGAATAATTCATATAGTTTCTGCAGTTCCTCATATTGCGGAGTCAATCCACATTCACTGGCTGTATTGACGATCATGACCTTCTTTCCCTTTAACTGGGAAAAATCGAAAGGTTTCCCATAAAGGTCCTGAACTTCAAACTGGTATATGCTTTTTTCTTGTGCCATAGAAAGAATAGGATTTTCCTGGCTGGATTCACCCAAATGAAAATGATTCCACCCAAAAAGTAAAATAAACGGTATGATTAGTAAGGGTTTCATTCTTAATAATTTCTACTAAAGGTAAGAATTTAAATATTCTACGATGTTTTTTTACCGTTAAATTCAGCGCCGTCCTCCAGACTCCGTAGTCTCCGTCCCTATTGAAGGGTAGATTAACTACCCGGGAACTGGTAAATCAGGATCGTGTTCTGATCTCCCTGAACAACGAATTCGAGATCCCCGTCGGAATCTGCGTTCCCCAGATCAATACCTGAGGTGCCAAAAACCGGAAAATCAGGAAGGAGCTGGGCGTTACTATCAAAGATATATACCCGCTGAGCTTGCAAGTCCGTTACACTGATGTATAATTTGTTGTTCAGATAGAAGATCTGTGGCTCTGTGTATAGACCAAAATCCAGGGTGACTTCTTTGTCTTTAATTCGAAGGCTGTTTTCTGAGAGGCTCACCAGGGTCTTAGGTGTGGCGGTAATGCGATGTCCTTTGGCCAGACCCAGCGCCTCCCTTGTGATTTTTCCACTTTCGCTTATAGATACCAAAGCCCCGTCCTGGTTGGTAGATACAAACTGGTTTTCATATTCATACCAGGGATTCTCGGAAAATTCAAATTCTTCTTTAACCGGAACCCGAATCTCTCCCCGTCTGTT
>JAJUIC010000208.1 GCA_029265595.1 Flavobacteriaceae bacterium | reverse complement strand
GGGCTGCGGCCGGTTTCTCCGGATGGACTGCCTTTCATAGGACGATCGGCCAGTTATGGCAACCTCACCATTGCTGCAGGTCATGCCATGATCGGATGGAGCCTGGGAGCGATAACCGGAAAGCTGGTGAGCCAGATCGTATCACAGGAAAAACCTATAATAGATATCCGACCCCTGCTTCCGGAACGATTCAGTAGTAGGGCTCGCGTATAACCAATTTATACAAGCGCAAGTTCTTCTTCATCCTCCAGCTCCAGATACATTCTGTAACTGGGGATGGCTTCCTGATCTTCAAATAGCATGACCCGGCGCTCCTGATTATTGTGCAACTTAGAGGCCTTTTCCTTTAGTTCATACCACGTATCGGGATTGACTTCAAAGTCCCAACCGTTGCCATTTTCGGTGGTAATCTCAATGCGGTTTTTACGTGAAGAAAACCGTAAGTTGTTGATAAGTTCCGGATTCTGGTAATCTGCCTGGGTGAGTTTTATATCCGCCAGGCGACCGGATAACTGAGTAAAGTTCTGCTCTATTTCTTCTAGTCCTTTTTTGTTAGTTGTTATAACCAGGCTGTTTCCAAGATCAACATATTTGATTTTTAAGTCTTTCATAATAAACGAATTTTGATAGTGTATGTAGTCCCTCCTTCTAAGACTCCTGTCCCTTTGGAGGTCGTATTTTAAAATGTTGTGGCCCGATTCGGCATGGGAGCATGACGGTGCTTCCAGCGCTTGTGCGTCCACAGATAGAAGGCGGGTTCCTTCCTGATCTGGTCTTCCAGATGGTCGAAATAGCGCCGGGTAATGACATGGGGAGCTTCTTTCTGTGGCTCGGTAGTCAGGGGTTTAAAGGTGGCCTGATAATGACCTCTTTTAACTTTCTCCACATGCAGGTATACCACTGCCATATCATATTTCCTGGCCAGGGTTTCTGTTCCCACAAAGACCGGAACCCGAATCCCCATAAAGTCGGTCCAGAAATTGGCCCCCTGTAATTTGGGCGACTGATCGGCAATCATTGCATAGATTCCCTGCAGACCGCTTCTTTGGTTCCGAGCAATCACTCTAATGGCTTCGGTAGAGGAGACGACCTGGGTTTCGTATCGCTTCCTGATCCTCCGAACCAGCCGATCGAAATACGGGTTTTTAATTTTCTTGTACACCCCGAAACTCGTGAAGGGATGCTCGTGTAATTGAAGGGCACTCACCCATTCGTAACTCGCGTAATGGCCACAGGCTAAAAGCACGCTTTTACCCGTTTTTCCGATTTGATTGAGCTCCTCCATATTGGTAATTCGAAAGCGTTTTTTGAGCTGGGAATCCGACATATGCAGGCTCTTGATCATCTCCAGAAACATATCCACCATGTGGCGGTAGAATTCCCGCTGAATTTCATCCCGCTGCTTCTGGGATTTTTCCGGAAATACCAGTTCCAGATTTTCCCGGACGGTTTTTCTTCGGTAGCCTACCACATGGTACACCACCCAGAAGACTCCGTCCGACACTTTATAGAACAACCAAAAAGGCAGTCGTGACAAGGTCCAGAGCAGGGGATAAGCCGCCAGATATGCAATGCGCTTCATCTAATGCTTTTGCGGTATTCTTATTTTCTTTTGAATGGACCATTGTCCCGCTCAACAGGAATGAATTCCGGTTCCAGACGTGGCCTTTC
>JAJUIC010000049.1 GCA_029265595.1 Flavobacteriaceae bacterium | reverse complement strand
TATACCCCCGTGAGCCCTCGCAGCCCGTTGGATATGGGCAGAATCGATACGGAAAAGATGTATGACATCGTGATGGGATGGGACTGGGGGAACTCCGGAGACACCACCATTTACCACGATCCTGAGACCCGAAAAAATTCCATCTCTTACCGCAGCAACCTGGCTCGCCTGAGTGAAGCCCTTATTGAAGAAGGGAAGCTTCAGAAGGCGGAAGAAGTCCTGGATCTTGCCATGGAGAATATGCCGGTGGATTATTACGGCTACTATTCGCTGGTGGAACCCTATGTGGATGGTTACTACCAGGTGGGAGACCTGGAGAAAGCGCGTAACCTATGGGAGAAACTGGCGCAGAAATACCAGGAGCAGATTCTGTGGTACAGCACCTTCTCGTTGGAGGACCAGTACAAGTATGGCAACAACATTATCAGTGATATTGAACGTTACCGCAGTCTGATTGATCTGCTTCTGATTCATCAGGACGAACAAATTATCGAGGAGAAAGCGGCCGAGTTTAACGAGTACCTGACCTTGTTTGAGCATTTTTACCGGTCTCCTGAAACACCTGACATAGAACCCGAAACTCAGGAAGATATATTGCTTCAGGAAGCAACCGAGCAGGTGGACATGCAATGAGAACCTGAACTATAAGCACATCCCATTCCGATTTTTTCCAGTGGGATGTGTTTTTTCCGGTGTTTAATAAACCTAGTATTCCAGAGCGTGAAAGAAGGCAATACCACTCATCTGTTTGTACCTGTATCCCCTGAATGATACCCAGCGTGATGGTGAAAACGCCTTATTTGCTAAAAATGCTATTTCCCCTCCGAATCTGGGAGGGACCTGGCCAGCAGAAGAAGCTGTATCTTACCTTTGACGATGGTCCCATTCCGGAAGTGACCCCATGGGTTCTGGAGACTTTGGAGAAGTACCGGGCCAAAGGACTTTTCTTTTGCATCGGAGACAACGTTCGCAAGCATCCCGAAATTTTTGAAAAGATCATCTCCGCAGGCCACGGGATTGGCAATCATACGTTTCACCACTTAAAAGGTTGGGGTTGCCCCAGCCGGGATTACCTGGAAGACGTGCTAAAGGCCCAACGTGAATTTAAGAAATATAACCTTCGTCCTTCAGACGACGCACCTGTCTTCCGCCCTCCTTATGGAAAAATGACCCCTAAACAGGCCAGGCAGTTACAAAAAAGAGGGTTTAAGATCGTAATGTGGGATATCCTGACCAGGGATTACCGGGCAGATCTGGATCCACAAGAGATTTTTTTGGGCATCAAAAAACACACCCGCCCAGGAAGTATTCTGGTATTTCACGACAGTCTGAAATCGGAAAAGAATCTAAGGGTAGTACTCCCTAAGGTACTGGAGTACTACACCGGAAAAGGATTTCAGTTCGACCTGCTGAGGATGTGAAGGTATGGGCCTAGCAGTGGGTGAATCCAAAGATATCCGAAAGTAATTGAATTTATGCGGGACGAGAACCCCGGCGAAGTTCAATTACGGTAATCTCAGGCCATATCCCCACCCTGCCCGGATACCCAATGTATCCAAAGCCGCGATTCACATTAAGGTATCTTCCGTATTCCTGATACATCCCTGCCCAGTTTTTGTAGCGCAGGCGAGCCGGACTCCATCGCAGCCATCCCGGAATTTCTATGCCGAATTGCATTCCATGGGTGTGTCCGCTCAGGGTCAGGTGGAAAAATTTGGGATCCTTTTTAACCTGCGCCTGCCAGTGAGTAGGGTCATGTGAAAGCAATACCTTAAAATCCTTTTGATCCAGTCCCCTGGAGGCCTGCTCGAGATCTCCGGCTTGTTTAAAACCCAGACCCCAGTTTTCTACCCCTACCAGCGCAATGCGTTCATTGCCTCGCTCAATAAACCGGTGTTCATTCAGGAGCAAGTTCCAGCCCATTTCCGCCTGAACCCTTTTCATTTCCTCCATGTTGGCGCGCTTTTCTTCTTCAGAGTCCCACCTATGGTAATCTCCGTAGTCGTGATTTCCAAGAACCGAAAAAACACCATCTCTGGCCTTTATTTCCCCAAAAAGTTCCTTCCACTTCCTCATTTCCCGGCTGGTATTATTGACCAGGTCCCCGGTAAATAACACCACATCGCTCTGCTGGGCATTCAACATACTCAAGCCGTATTCTACTTCTTCCCTGTTTTTAAAGCTGCCGCTATGAATATCACTTATCTGACTGATCCGGTAACCATCAAACGCCTGTGGCAGGTCTTCAAAATAAAGTGTGTGCTTAAAAACTTTGTAGTTGTACCGGCCTTTATGCATCCCGTACAACAAAGAAGAAAAAGGAATAGCGGCCAGGCCCAGGGCTACCTGACTGACAAACTTTCGGCGACTGGGCACATCAAACTCCCGCTCCTGCCCCAGGAGCTTTCTGTAACTGCCGACAAAGAATCGAGCGAGATCTTCTCCAAAAAGGAAAAGCACCAGGATCACCTTAAGGGAAAGCATAGCCAGGAAAAACCCCATGGCATACCCGCGGCCTCCACCCCAGCTGGATCCTTCGGCAAAATTGAACTGATAAATCAGATTTCCTATCACTATAAAAGAAAGCAACAAGTAACCGATATACAACATATTGCCTTTGGCAAAAGATTTAAAAGCCTGATAGGCGTAGACATCTATAAGTAAATAAATTGCGACGAGTATGGTCCAGAACATCTTTCTCCTCAATATTTAACCGCAGGATTTCTTTCCGGCAGTCTTTAACACGGCGTTAAAAAAAGGCTAGGGAGCAAATTCTATTCCAATCTTTCGACCTCAGCCCGGCAGCAGTATAACAACACACGCTCCCTTTATAGCTTGTTGAGCCATCGGAACAGTCATCTGAGATTATCTTTGTAGTTTTGGGAACTGAACAAAATCTCATTCCCATGGCTGAACAAAAACGCCTTTTTCTGCTGGATGCCTACGCGCTTATCTTCAGGGGGTACTACGCCTTTATCAAAAACCCACGCATCAATTCGAAGGGACTGGACACTTCCGCAATTCTGGGATTTACCAATTCCTTACTGGATGTCATCAGGCGCGAAAAACCGGACCATTTGGCAGTGTGTTTTGATAAGGACGGCAGTGAAATGCGCTCCGAATTATTTGCAGATTATAAAGCAAACAGAGATGCCACTCCTGAGCCCATACAACAGGCTATTCCGTATATCCATCGAATTTTGGAGGCCATGCACATCCCGATCGTTACCTTACCCGGATGTGAAGCTGATGATGTGATTGGAACCCTTGCAAAACAAGCAGAGAAACAGGGTTACCAGGTTTATATGGTTACCCCTGATAAGGATTTTGCCCAGCTCGTTTCTGAAAATATATTTATGTACCGCCCAGCACGGATGGGCAATGGCATAGAGATTTGGGATGTGGAGCAAGTCCAGAAGCGATTTGAAGTCGAGCGACCCGAACAGGTAATCGATTTTCTGGGGATGATGGGAGATCCTGTTGACAATATTCCGGGCCTGCCGGGAGTGGGAGAAAAAACAGCGAAGAAGTTCCTCAAGCAGTTTGGCAGCATGGAAAACCTTCTGGCCAATACGGACAAGCTAAAGGGAAAAATGAGGGAAAAAGTGGAAGCCAATGCGGAACTGGGAATGCTGTCTAAAAAATTAGCAGTTATCATGACAGACTGCCCCGTCACCTTTAATGAAGAAGAGTTTGAACTGGTTCCCCCTGATGGAGAAAAGGTTCAATTGATATTTGAGGAACTGGAATTCCGCCGGTTGAAGGATCAGTTTCTTCGCATTTTTTCCGGAGCTGATACCAGTGGACGATCCGCCTCGGCCATTCCCGGTACTCCCGATCAACCCACAGCAGGGGCAGGACAATTTTCATTATTCGGACCTGGTACAGAAGCAGTGGTGGAAGCCAGCACCGGACGCCAGCGACTCGAACAGCGCGCTCACCTGTACCAGACCGTATCCTCGGGGCTGGGAATGGAACTTTTCCTGGAAAAGTTGCTTCAGCAGAAAGCAGTGGCATTTGACCTGCTGCGATCGAGTCTCAATCCTCTGGACGCTGATATCGTAGGAATTGCCTTTACCTGGGCTCCTGGAAAGGGATACTATCTCCCTATTGCTGAAAATCCCACCCAGGCCCAACAGGTACTGGATCAACTAAAACCCTTCTTTGAAAGCGAAGCAATCGAGAAGATTGGTCAGAACCTGAAGAAAGACATCAAGACCCTGCGCAACTATCATATTTCTCTGAAGGGTCCCCTATTCGACACCATGATTGCTCACTATCTGATCAATCCCGACATGCGCCACGGGCTGGATGTATTATCCGAGACTTACCTAAACTACATGCCTGTATTTGCGGAAGAATTACTCGGAAAGGGCAAAAAAGAAAAATCCCTGCGCGATCTGCCTCTTGAGCAGCTCAGGGAATACAGCGTGGAAAATGCCGATATCATCTTTCAATTGAAGCAATTTTTTTCGGCTGAGCTAAAAGAGGCAGGTACTGATAAGCTTTTTTATGACCTGGAAATCCCTCTGTTGAAAGTACTTGCTGAAATGGAGCTGGAAGGAATCCGTTTGGACCCGAATGTTTTATTACAACTCTCAGCAGAGCTCAGTCAGGAAATTGAGTTGCTGGAAGGCGAAATCTATAAGGCGGCGGGTGAGGAATTCAATATAGGTTCCCCCAAGCAATTGGGCGTTATCCTGTTTGAGAAACTGAAGCTGGTCGACAAACCTAAAAAAACCAAAACCGGCCAGTACTCCACCAGTGAGGACATTCTTTCCACTCTGGCTCCGGAGCATGAAATAGTCAGAAAGGTTCTTGACTACAGAGGCCTGGTAAAACTAAAGAATACTTATGTGGATGTACTCCCGCTTCAGATTTACGATTCCACGGGCCGCATCCATACCGATTATGTGCAAACAACGGCTGCAACCGGCAGACTCAGCTCCAACAACCCCAACCTTCAGAACATCCCCATTAGAACCGAGAGAGGCCAGTTGATCCGAAAAGCCTTTATACCCCGGGACGAAGATCATCTTCTGCTGGCGGCTGATTATTCTCAGATTGAACTGCGCATCATAGCGGCCCTGAGCCAGGAGGAAAACATGATAGAGGCTTTCCGTCAGGGACAGGATATTCACCGCTCCACGGCCTCAAGAGTCTTTAAAGCACCTATGGAGGAAGTTACCCGCCAGCAGCGGAGCAATGCCAAGACGGTAAACTTCGGTATTATCTATGGAGTATCTGCTTTTGGCCTGAGTAACCAGACGGAACTTTCCAGAAGAGAAGCCAAAGAGCTCATCGATACCTATTATGAAACCTATCCCAAACTCCGGGACTACATCAGCCACCAGATCAACCGGGCACGAGAGGACGGATTTGTTCAGACCGTCCTGGGGCGTCGCAGGTATCTCAAGGACATAAATTCAAGAAACGCAGTGGTTCGAAGCGCGGCAGAGCGCAATGCCGTCAACGCACCGATACAGGGAAGCGCCGCAGACATCATTAAGGTGGCCATGATAAGGATACACCAGAAAATGCAGGAAAGAGGATATCGCTCAAAAATGCTGCTGCAGGTACATGACGAACTGGTTTTCGATGTGTATAAACCCGAACTGGAAGAACTCCAGGTTCTGGTAAAAAATGAGATGGAACAGGCCTATAAACTTGAAGTACCCCTGGAGGTTGACCTTGGAGTTGGAAAAAACTGGCTGGAAGCACATTAATTAAGGACCACTACAGCAGACTCCATCACCCGTGCTGTTTAAGAGGCTGAAATGGGCTTTGAGAAAAAACAGAAAGCACCTTGATAATCAGATTCTTCAGTCAGACGAAAATCAGACTGCACGTTTGTAATATAAATTTATAATCGTACATTTGCACCCCTGTTTTATACAGGGAAAGGAATGTTTAATTTTTAGTAAAACAAATTAGTGTGGACACATTAAGTTACAAAACAGTATCGGCCAACTCAGCTACCGTACAGAAGGAGTGGGTGGTTATTGATGCTGAAGGACAGGCACTTGGACGCCTCTCCTCTGAAGTTGCCAAACTTCTTCGAGGAAAGCACAAGGCCAACTTCACCCCACACGTTGATTGCGGAGATAACGTAATTGTTATCAATGCTGAAAAAATCAACTTGTCCGGGAAGAAGTGGGATGCAAAAGAATACATCAGGCACACCGGGTATCCAGGGGGTCAGAGAAGCCTTACTGCATCAGAGCTTCTGAAAAAGGCGCCAGAGCGCATCATTGAAAAAGCAGTAAAAGGAATGCTGCCAAAGAATCGTTTGGGAGCAAAATTATTCGGCAATCTACGGGTATTTGTTGGTGCAGAACACGACCTTCAAGCACAAAAGCCCAGAACAATTAATTTAAACGATCTTAGGTAATGGAGGTTATTCACAAAATTGGCCGTAGAAAAACGGCAGTTGCCCGTGTGTACGTTTCCCCAGGAAGCGGAAACATCAGTGTCAACAGTAAAGATGTCAAGGATTACTTCGCTACAGGTACCCTGCAGTACAAGGTCCGTCAGCCACTTACCCTTACCGGAAACGACGAGAGCTTTGATATAAAAGTAAACGTCTACGGTGGTGGAATCACCGGTCAGGCCGAGGCCATTCGTCTTGCCCTTTCCAGAGCGCTGGTAGAACTGGACGAAGAAAACAAAAGCACTTTAAAACCAGAAGGCTTACTTACAAGGGACGCCAGAATGGTGGAGAGAAAGAAATACGGTCAGAAGAAAGCCCGTAAGAAATTCCAATTCTCCAAGCGTTAATCTTGGCGGGTACTCATGGTACCAAAGTTCATATACAAATTTAGTTGTGTTGTCACCTCCGATGCGGGAGGGTTAGTTTAGCATCTAAATAGGTAAGGCCGATTTTAATTTCGCCACTTGCTTATTGCTATCTCAACAGAACGTAAACTATTACAACAATGGCAAACAAAGTAGAAGTAAAAGAATTACTTGACGCAGGAGTTCACTTCGGACACCTGACCAGAAGATGGAATCCAAATATGGCTCCCTACATATATATGGAGCGCAACGGGATTCACATCATCAACCTATATAAAAGTGCTGCAAAAATGGAGGAAGCCGCTGAGGCCCTTAGTAAAATTGCAGCAAGCGGCAGAAAAATCCTTTTTGTAGCAACCAAAAAACAGGCTAAGGAAATTGTAGCAGAGCAGGCAGAGCGTGCTAACATGCCATATATTACTGAAAGATGGCCTGGTGGTATGCTGACCAATTTTGTCACCATCAGAAAAGCGGTGAAAAAAATGGCCAGTATCGACAGAATGAAGAAAGATGGTACTTTCAACACGCTGTCTAAAAAAGAACGTCTTCAAGTTGACCGTCTAAGAGCAAAATTAGAGAAGAACCTTGGTTCCATTTCAGAAATGAACCGTCTTCCCGCAGCTCTTTTTGTGGTAGACATCACAAGAGAACACATCGCAGTTAAGGAAGCTCAGAAATTAAACATTCCTATTTTCGCAATGGTAGATACCAATTCCGATCCACGTTTGGTAGACTACGTTATTCCTTCCAACGATGATGCCTCTAAATCCATCAGCAAAGTAGTTTCTTACATGGCAGATGGTATTATTGAAGGTCTTTCTCAGCGAAACGATGCACAGGGAGAAGCTGCAGATAAGTCTGATGACGCTCCAAAAAAGGCTGCAAGAACCAGAAAGCCGAAACAGGAAGCTGAAGTTCCCTCTACCGATCCTCAGGATCAGAAAGAGATGAAAGAAGCTCAGGAAGACGTAAAGCTTCAGTCCAAAGGAGAGACCGTAGACAACTCCCGTTCTACTTCTGACGAAGAAGAATAGTATTCAATCATAAATAACTCTCATCGGGTTGTGACTCACGTAAAAAGGTGTTTTACAGCCCGATTTTAAAAAATAATATTATGGCTAAAATAACCGCCGCAGAAGTTAATAAACTTAGAAAAGCTACTGGTGCTGGAATGATGGATTGCAAAAAAGCACTGGTTGAAGCTGAAGGGGACTTTGACACCGCCATTGAAATCCTTCGTAAGCAAGGACAGAAAGTAGCTGCCAAAAGAGCAGACCGGGAATCTGCAGAGGGAGCAGCCATCGCTGTAGTAAACAGTGACAACACCAAAGGTGCTGTTATTTCCCTTAACTGTGAAACAGACTTTGTTGCAAAAAACGAAGACTTCATACAAATGGCAAAAGACTTTGCCAATCTAGCCCTGGAATCCTCTTCCAAAGAAGAACTTCTGAAAAAGGATTACAACGGCCTCACGGTTGAAGAAAAGCTTACAGAGCAAACCGGGGTCATCGGCGAAAAAATCGAGATCGGCGCCTTCAAAACTCTTGCGGCTCCTTTTGTAGGTTCTTACATCCACGCTGGTAACAAAATTGCTGTGGTAGCAGGCCTATCACAAAAGGTAGACCAGGCCGAGGAGGTTGCCAAGAATGTTTCTATGCAGGCAGCTGCTATGAACCCTGTAGCCTTAAACGAAGAGGGGGTTGACCAGTCAGTGATTGACAAAGAAATTGAAATTGCAAAAGAACAACTTCGACAAGAAGGCAAGCCTGAAGCCATGCTGGATAACATCGCTAAAGGGAAGCTGAACAGGTTCTTTAAAGACAACACCCTGGTAAACCAGGCCTACATCAAGGACAACAAAATGAGCGTTACAGAGTATGTCAAATCTGTGGACAGCAATTTGGAAGTCGTTGGATTCGAACGAGTAGCTCTGGGCGAATAACAATAGTTTTGATTTTCGAAAAGCCGCTTTCCCTTGAAGGCGGCTTTTTTTATGCCCTTTGACTACCTCCTTTTCTGACACTCTTAACTCGAAGAGAAGTCACTCAACAAGAAACAGGTCCCGGCAGCCATTCGCATAAATATTTTTGCTTAGTTTTGCACAAGTCTACAAAAACCGGAAAATGCAGTATAATCGAGTTCTGTTAAAACTGTCGGGAGAGGCCCTCATGGGAGACCGTCAGTATGGTATCGACCCCAAACGCCTTGCTGAATACGCCACTGAAATTAAAAGCGTTACGGATCAGGGAGTTGAAGTGGCCATTGTTATTGGAGGAGGAAACATTTTTAGAGGTGTATCCGGTGCCAGTAAAGGAATGGACAGGGTGACAGGGGACCACATGGGGATGTTGGCAACAGTCATTAATGGGCTGGCCCTGCAAAGTGCTCTTGAAGATGCAGGAATTCCGACCCGACTTCAGTCTGCCATTAAAATCAATGAAGTGGCGGAACCATTTATCCGAAGAAAAGCGATGCGTCACCTGGAAAAAGGACGGGTGGTGATCTTTGGTGGTGGAACCGGGAACCCCTACTTCACGACGGATTCAGCTGCAGTACTTCGGGCCATAGAAATTGACGCAGATGTCATTCTTAAAGGAACCCGCGTCGATGGAATTTACACCTCTGATCCGGAGAAAGATGATCGGGCCACAAAATTTGATTTTATCAGCTTCCAGGACGTCATCAGTAAGGGACTCAAGGTGATGGACACCACAGCCTTCACACTGAGCCAGGAGAACAAGCTCCCGATCATTGTTTTTGACATGAATGTGCCGGGCAATCTTCTAAAGGTTGTAACTGGAGAGAAAATAGGAACAAAAGTAAATCTGTAAGTCTGACCACTTAATTTTGTATATCATGGAGGAAGAATTAGATCTTATCATTGAAAGCGCAGAGGAATCGATGAAGAATGCCATTGCGCATCTTGAAAAACAATTGCTGAATATTCGTGCCGGAAAAGCAACTCCTTCTATGTTGGGAGGTGTCGTAGTAGAATATTACGGATCGCAGACCCCGCTCAGCCAGGTAGCTAACATCAACACTCCGGATGCAAGAACCCTGAGTATTCAGCCCTACGAAAAATCCATGATTAAAGAAATCGAGAAAGGAATCCTGCATGCCAATCTGGGGTTCAATCCGATGAACAACGGTGAAAGTGTTATCATCAACGTTCCACCTCTTACGGAAGAGCGCCGCAGAGAGCTGGCAAAACAGGCTAAGGCCGTCGCTGAAGATGCTAAAGTAGGGGTGCGCAATGATCGCAAAAGCGCCAATCAGGAACTTAAGAAAGTAGAGGCTTCTGAAGACCTATTAAAAGGCTATGAAGATGAAATTCAGAAACTTACCGATAAGTACATTGAGAAAATAGACCACATCTTCTCGGTCAAGGAAAAAGAAATCATGACGGTATAGCCGTCTCTCAGTACTTTTCCCGTCTTTGGATGGGAATCCCATCGAATAGAGCGGCTGATAGCCGCTTTTTTGTTGTTCCTGTTTTGACAAATACCGCCATCACCTTATAAAGGGAATTTCCATTCAGAAAAAGGCCATTCAGGATCTGTTACACGTACTTAAACAGGTGGTTTCTTCCATTGAAATCCCACAGAAAAATCCATTGCTTTTGTACCTTTGCAGCCCGTAATTAAGCAGCATGTCTAAGTTTTTAAGCTTTGAATTCTGGAATGCGGTTGCCCGCATTATTTTGCGAAACAGAATTCTGATTCTACTATCCCTTTTAGGAGTAACCATCTTCTTTGTCAGCCAGTGGCAAAATGTCCGGATGACGTTCACAGAAGCGAACCTGTTACCTGATGACCACCCGGTCAACCTGGAATACCTTGAGTTTCTAGAAAAATTTGGAGAAGAAGGAGATGTCATCTTCATGGCTGTAAAGGACAGCAGCCTCTTTAATGCTGAGAACTTCAATGCCTGGAATGCTCTGGCCGATACGTTAGGAACTTTTGAAGAAGTGGAAATTACCATCTCTATTGGAAACCTCACTAAATTAAAAAAGTTCGAGCACCCCCCTCACTTCGATATGGTACCTTTTATTGCTGAGGAAGAGGTAAACCAGCAGCAGGTATCAGCTTATTCCCAGGAGTTGCTTGACAACCTTCCCTTTTACAGCGGACTGGTCTACAGCAGAAATAGCCATACTATTCAGACCGCCATTTATCTTAAAAAAGATATTGTCAATACCAGTGCCCGGAAAGATTTCGTTCTGGAGAAGCTGCAACCTTTGGTGGATGGTTTTGAAAAGGATCGCGGTATTGACGTTCGGGTTTCTGGTATGCCGTATATACGGACCTTAAACTCTCAGAATATCGTGGATGAGATCGGAGTTTTCATTGGGGCTGCGCTTGTTGTCACCTCCCTGATATTCTTCTTTTTCTTCAGGTCGGTCCGGGCTACCCTTATCTCCATGTTTACCGTAATTATTGGAGTGATGTGGGCTTTTGGAACCATTGGACTCCTTGGTTATGAAATAACCGTTCTGACGGCCATCATCCCTCCCCTGATCATCGTAATTGGAGTTCCGAACTGTGTCTTTTTGATAAACAAATATCAACAGGAAATTAAGAAACACGGAAATCAGGCAAAGTCACTTCAGCGTGTCATTACCAAAATAGGAAACGCCACCCTGATGACAAACTTCACCACTGCAGCTGGTTTTGCCACCTTCACCCTCACCAATAGTTCCCTCTTAACGGAATTCGGTACTGTTGCAGCGATTAATATCTTTTTCATCTTCCTTCTGAGCATCCTGATCATCCCCATCCTGTACAGCTATATGCCGCTGCCAAAGGATAAGCATCTAAATCATCTGGATAAAACCTGGATTGAGGGTGTTATCAATTGGTTGCAGCGAATGGTCCGGCATCACCGCATCTCAATTTACTTTACCACCATATCCCTTGTGTTACTCAGTATGGTCGGTCTCAATTTGGTTAAAGTATCCGGCAGTCTACTTGATGATATGGCCGAGGACACGGACACCTTCACGGATATTAAATTTTTCGAAGAAGAATTTGAAGGTATTATGCCTCTCGAAATTCTGATTGACACCAGGCGCCCCAATGGAGTTATGGCCCTTTCCAATTTAAAGCGAATGGACCAATTGGAAACATCTTTAGCCGAGCGTCCTGAATTATCCGCGCCATTGTCTGTGGTCCGCCT
>JAJUIC010000002.1 GCA_029265595.1 Flavobacteriaceae bacterium | reverse complement strand
CGCATAGATGAAAGAAAAAAACAGCAATTGGCTAAGTAGTTTTTAGATAAACCTTATTTTTGCAGGCGAGAAGATTTCTTCTCGCCTTTTTAATGCACTTAAAGTTCTTATACACAGCATGTTGACACGAAGACATATCAGGGTTAAGGTGATGCAATCGCTTTATGCTTACGCGCAAAGTCATAACAATAACCTGAAGGGGGAGGAGAAGTTCCTGGTTAAAAGCATGGATGGAATGTACGATCTCTATTTGTTGATGCTGGATTTGATGGTCTCGGTCAAAAATCACGCAGACCATATTCTGGAGAAGTCTAAGGAAAAACACCTGCCCACGGAGGAAGATCGAAACCCGAACCCCAAATTCATCAATAACAGGGTTATCGTCATGCTGGAGGAGAACGAGCGTCTTCAGTCGGCCTTGGAAACCAGAAAACTGAACCACTGGAAAAACGACGATGAGTACGTTCAAATACTCTGGGAGTCTCTCCGTGAAAGTCAACTATACCAAGACTACATGAGTACCCGGGAATCGAATTTCCGGCAGGATAAAGACTTTGCCATTGCTTTTTTAAAGGAGATCATAGCTCCCAATGAGCGGCTCTATGAATACCTGGAGGATCGGAAGCTGACATGGCTGGATGACTTCCCTCTTGTTAACACGGCTATAATTAAAATGCTTCAGAAATTAAAGCCGCAGGGAACTGAGGATTCCATAAGTAAAATGTATCGCAACGTTGAGGATGAGGAGTTTGGGATCAATCTGTTTCGTCGAACCTTGCTCAATGATGAAATGCTCGGCAAGGAAATGGAGGGTAAGACCCCCAACTGGGATAAGGAGCGGATCGCCGATATTGATACCATTTTGATCAAGATGGGTATCTGTGAGTTTCTGCGATTTCCGTCCATTCCAGTAAAGGTGACCATCAACGAATACCTGGAGATCGCAAAGGAATACAGCACCCCGAAAAGTAGCGTGTTTATCAACGGGGTACTGGATAAACTGTCAAAGGAATACGAGCAGAACGGGAAGCTTAATAAAATGGGTCGTGGCCTGATGTAACGCAAAAAATTCTTAATTTTACCACATAATATTAAAGAGAAAGATCATGAGAACAAAAATCTTGGCCTTGAGCCTTTTTTCTGTCTTCGCTCTGGTATCTTGCAAAGAAAATGCTTCCGATCGAGTGAAAGCTCAGAATGTGGAACAGGCGGCTGCTCGTGACGCAGTGGCTGAAGCCTATCCTGAGATCACTTTTGATCAGACCGAATTTGACTTTGGCCAGATTGACTACGGAACAAACGTAGAGCATACCTTTACCTTCACCAATACAGGAGAAGCACCCCTTGTAATCACCGGTGCCTCCAGTACCTGTGGGTGTACCGTTCCTACTTTCACCCAGGAACCAATTGCACCTGGCGAAAAGGGAGAGATGTTAGTTAAATTCGATGGTACCGGCTTTAATCAGGTTACCAAGACGGTCACTGTCAGAGCAAATACTCCCAATGGCACAGAACAAGTAAGAATCAAGGCGTTTGTAAATCCCAGACAATAAAAATAGGGAACGCCAATAATTATATATATGGACCAATTATCTAGTTTTCTTCCGCTAATATTAATGTTTGCTGTGGTGTATTTCTTCATGATACGCCCCCAGATGAAACGCGCAAAACAAGAAAAGAAATTTATTGAGGAGCTCAAAAAGGGCGACCGCGTGATCACAAAGAGCGGAATGCACGGAAAGATCTTTGATTTCAGCGAAAAGAACGATGCTGTAATTATTGAAACCGGCGCCGGAAAGATCACTTTCGACCGATCTTCCATCTCAATGGAAATGAGTAAAAAGCTCAATGCTCCGGTGGCTGAAAAGAAATAAATTGTACTTGCATTAGATCTGAACCCGGCTGAAAAGCCGGGTTTTGTGTATCTAATGGTGATGTGTTGGGTTTAATAGGTCTGGCAGTAGATGTCATTTCGTGCGGTATGTATAAGCTGACTCCAGACCAACTTCAGGAAGAATAGCGAAACGACAACGCTCAGCTGACCACAACAGAGGAAGGATTCTTTGTGGCAGGTGTATTAGAGCCGGAGCCGGACGGTGAAAAGCTTGGTTAGTTGACCCCGTGCTACGAATAGCAAAAATTAGGTTTTCTTCTCTCCCTTTTTTCTGCCTCGTTTTTAATCCATTTCCGCCGTTAGTTGGGCGATCCTGACAATTACATTAGTGGCCTTCACCATGCTTTCCAGGGGTACGTATTCGTACTTGCCGTGGAAGTTATGACCTCCTGCAAAAATATTAGGACAAGGTAATCCCATAAAACTGAGTTGTGAACCATCAGTTCCTCCTCGAATGGGTTTAATGATGGGTTTAATACCTAGATCGATCATTGCTTGTTCAGCCAGATCTACAATGTGCATAACTGGGGCAATTTTCTCTCGCATGTTGAAGTATTGATCCCTAACTACCACTTCAACACAGTCTTCCTCATATTGATCGCAGATATCCTGTGCCAGATCCTGGACCATTCTTTTACGAGCTTCAAATTGCTCCTTGTCATGATCCCGAATGATATATTCCAGTACCGTTTGCTCCACCTCGCCCTGGATGCTGCTCAGGTGAAAGAATCCCTGACGTCCCTCAGTATGTTCAGGAGTTTCCAGACGTGGTAATGAGTTTATGAAATCCTGGGCGATATACATGCTATTGATCATTTTATTCTTAGCATAACCCGGATGAACACTTTTCCCTTTTACGGTTACTACCGCCTGGGCTGCATTGAAATTTTCGTATTCCAGTTCCCCAACCTGACTGCCGTCCATGGTATAGGCCCACTCAGCACCAAATCCCTCTACATCAAATTTATGCGCCCCTCGGCCTATCTCCTCATCTGGAGTAAAGCAGATCCGGATTTTTCCGTGAGGAATTTCGGGATGCTGGATCAGGTATTCCATGGCGCTCATGATCTCAGCAATACCCGCCTTGTCATCGGCACCTAACAGAGTAGTGCCATCGGTTGTAATCAGAGTCTGACCTCTGTATTGCAGTAGATCTTCGAAATAATCAGGGGAGAGTACGATGTTTTTCTCCTGGTTGAGGATGATGTCTTTTCCATCATAATTCTCTATGATTTGAGGTTTGACATCCGTTCCCGAGAAATCTGGAGAAGTATCAAAGTGGGAAATGAATCCGATCACCGGTACCTCGTGAGAGACATTAGCAGGAAGACTGGCTGTGACATAAGCATGTTCGTCTATATGAACTTCTTCCATCCCGATCTCCTTCAATTCTTCGAAGAGCTTCCGAGCTAAATCCCATTGTTTTTGGGTGCTAGGAGTACTATTACTGTTGGGGTCACTTTGGGTATCTATTTTAACGTACCGGATGAAACGCTCCAGTAGTTGGTCCTTGTTTATCATGATTTCGGATTCTTTCGTCAAAATTAACCATATCTGTGGCGGCTTCAAAGGAAAATAAGAAAATCCCCTAATGAGCCCTGGTGCTTTCCTATCCTGAGTTTCGGTAAATTAACTACTTTTGCGCAAACCTTCCTGTTATGTATAAATCCTTAATTCGCCCCTTGCTCTTCAAGGTGGATCCTGAAAAGGTACATCATTTTACCTTTAATGTATTAAAGACCTGGATGCGGATGCCGGGAGCCGCTTCCCTTATGCGCAATAAGTTTCAGGTGTCTGATCCAAGACTGGCACGTGAAGTATTTGGCATTCGATTTCCCAATCCGGTAGGTCTCGCCGCAGGATTTGACAAAGATGCCAAATTGTTTGAGGAGTTGGGAAATCTGGGCTTTGGTTTTGTAGAGATCGGTACTCTAACTCCGAAACCCCAGGAAGGCAATCCGAAAAAACGCTTGTTCCGCCTGAAAGAGGACCAGGCCATTATCAACAGAATGGGATTTAATAATGGAGGTGTAGATGCGGCGGTTGAACGCCTTAAAAAGAACAAAAACCTTATTATTGGAGGGAATATAGGTAAGAACAAGATAACTCCCAATGACCGTGCAGTAGAGGATTATTTGTATTGCTTTGAAGCTTTATATCAGTGGGTGGATTATTTCGTGGTCAATGTCAGCTCTCCAAACACCCCTAATTTAAGAGAGCTACAGGATAAGGAGCCCCTGACGGCTCTACTCAAAGCACTGCAAAATGCGAACTCTCTAAAACCGGTTCAAAAACCCATTCTTCTGAAAATAGCACCGGACCTAACGGACGCTCAACTACTGGATATCATTGATATCGTTCAAGATTCGAAGACATCGGGTGTGATCGCTACCAATACTACTATCAGTAGGGAAGGTTTAGTTTCTGATAGCAGACAGGAGACCGGTGGTCTGAGTGGAAAGCCTTTGAGGGAACGATCGACTCAGGTCATTCGATTTTTGTCAGAGAAAAGCCATAAAGCCTTTCCTATCATTGGGGTTGGAGGAATACATTCCCCAGAAGATGCTCTGGAGAAACTGGAGGCTGGTGCGAGCCTGGTTCAGTTATATACTGGGTTCATCTATGAAGGCCCGGGTCTGATCAAAGCGATTAATCAGAAGATTCTGGAACAGCGGTAATAAGCTACACAATAGGTTTTTCTAAATTACTATATTTGAGTCTATGGGGAATGTCAAGCTTATTGAATGTCCGCGAGATGCGATGCAGGGTATTAAAACCTTTATTCCAACCCTGGAGAAGGTGCAGTATATTCAAGCCTTGCTCCGATGTGGATTTGACACCATTGATTTCGGAAGCTTTGTTTCTCCTAAGGCCATTCCTCAAATGGCAGACACCGCTGAGGTGCTTTCAAAATTGGATCTATCCCATACCCAGAGCAAACTTTTGGCCATAGTTGCCAATGTTCGAGGAGCCCAGGAGGCCGCAGTATATTCTGAAATTGATTATCTGGGATACCCGTTTTCGATCTCAGAAAACTTTCAGATGCGTAACACCCATAAGACCATTGCAGAATCTGTGGAAATTTTGCGTGAAATCCTGGAGATCGCCGATCGGACCAACAAAGAAGTTGTGGCGTATTTATCCATGGGTTTTGGGAATCCTTACGGGGATCCATGGAACGTAGATATTGTCGGAGAATGGACAGAAAAGCTTTCAGCAATGGGAGTGAGAATTCTTTCCTTGTCAGACACCGTAGGCAGCTCTACCCCTGAAGTCATTACCTATTTATTTTCCAATCTCATTCCACGATATCCAGATATTGAATTCGGTGCTCATCTTCATACTACTCCGACTTCTTGGTATGAAAAAGTAGCTGCTGCATACCAATCGGGTTGTAGAAGGTTTGATGGAGCAATACAAGGTTTTGGAGGCTGCCCTATGGCCAAGGACGAATTGACCGGAAACATGCCTACCGAAAAATTGCTTTCCTTTTTTACTACTGCCAAGGAAAGCACTGATATTAAAATGACCAGCTTCGAATCGGCTTACAATGAAGCGACCAAGGTCTTTTCCACCTATAGATAGGAATCCTGAGATGTGTTTACCTTCTTTAGTGTTGATGATGGTAGATTGATGCCTAGTATGATGGGTAGGATTATCTTATGTGCGGGTGACCATTTTTTATCATTCTTTCGATCAACCTTCTATATTCTGTTGAAAGAGGTTCCTGAATCTGGAGATTATTATTTTTAGAAATGAGCAGGAGTGAAAAACATACCGCGGACACCTTGGCAATTTTGTCCAGGCAAGAGGGGGTGCCCGTTTTTTCAGATGTTGAAAGGAATTGAAGTGAGACCACTGAGTATACAATAAAAGTAATTCGGATCCCAACGTGCTCTTTGCAACCGTAGGAATTCGGAAGGTTGAATTTAATTCATTATTAAGCCTAAATTTCATGCATGGTTTCCCATGAAAACTCGTATATTTGCATGCAATTAAATCTTAATTGCTATGACTGCCCACAACAACAAAATTCTGGGCGAGGGCTTAACCTACGATGACGTACTTTTGGTCCCTGCCTATTCCGAAGTTTTACCCCGAGAAGTTGATATAACCACTAAGTTCACCAGAAACATTCGTCTGAACATTCCGATCGTATCCGCCGCGATGGATACCGTCACAGAGAGTAAAATGGCTATTGCCATTGCCCGGGAAGGAGGAATAGGGGTTTTGCACAAGAACATGACCATCGAGCAGCAAGCTCTGAAGGTTCGGCGTGTAAAACGAGCAGAAAGTGGGATGATCATAGATCCTGTAACACTTCCTGTCACCGCTAGGGTTAAAGATGCCAAGGAAAGTATGCGGGAGCATAGTATTGGAGGTATTCCCATTGTAGATCAGGAAGGAAAAATCCTGGGGATCGTGACCAATCGGGATCTGAGGTTTGAAAAGAACGAGGAAAGAAACATTTCAGAAGTAATGACCTCTGAAAACCTGGTGACGGTCGCTGAAGGTACTTCTCTTCACGATGCCGAGGAAATTCTGCAGCAACATAAAATTGAAAAGCTCCCAGTGGTGAATGCCGATATGAAATTGGTAGGCCTCATAACCTTCAGGGACATCACGAAATTTACTCAAAAACCCATTGCCAACAAAGATTCTTATGGGCGTCTGCGTGTAGCAGCGGCCATTGGAGTGACAGGGGATGCGATCGAACGTGCTGATGCTCTGGTACAGGCTGGGGTTGATGCTATAGTGATCGATACTGCCCACGGACATACTCAGGGGGTGGTGAAGATCCTCAAAGCAGTAAAAGAGAAGTTCTCAGATCTAGAGGTAGTTGTCGGAAACATTGCCACTCCTGAGGCTGCCAAGTATCTGGTCGAAGCTGGAGCTGACGCGATAAAAGTAGGTATCGGTCCCGGGTCCATTTGCACCACCCGCGTGGTTGCCGGAGTAGGCTTCCCTCAATTTTCTGCTGTGCTAGAAGTCGCGGCTGCCATAAAAGGTTCTGGTGTACCCGTGATCGCTGATGGAGGAATACGTTATACTGGAGATATTCCTAAAGCTCTGGCCGCAGGTGCTGACAGTGTGATGTTGGGGTCACTATTGGCGGGAACCAAAGAATCTCCTGGGGAAACAATTATCTACGAAGGAAGAAAATACAAGTCCTACCGGGGTATGGGCTCCGTGGAAGCCATGCGAAAAGGTTCCAAAGACCGGTATTTTCAGGATGTTGAAGATGATATTAAGAAATTAGTTCCGGAAGGCATTGAAGGACGGGTGCCATATAAGGGTGAGCTTGTTGAGAGCATTCATCAATTCATCGGAGGATTACGGGCTGGAATGGGATACTGTGGGGCTAAGGATGTAGCAAGCTTAAAGGAAGATGCTAAATTTGTGAAAATCACGGCCTCCGGAATTCATGAGAGCCACCCTCACGATGTGACCATTACCAAAGAAGCTCCAAATTATAGCCGATAAATACTTCACCCGATTGAAGAGGTAATCAGACAAGGTTAAATAATAAAGGCAGGTGTGAAAAACCCTGCCTTTATTTTTTCTTCCTTGATGGACCTGACTCTCTTTTATTCTGTAGGTTCCAGACCCAGGCGACTCATGACCTTAAGGGTTATGTCGGATCCCTCTGATGAAAATGCTAAAGCGTTAGAGCCGGCGTGGAAGATCTGGGTGTAACCTTCTTCTTGAATGACCGCCTGCATCGCTTCATTTATTTTTTGGTACAAGGGATTGGTAAGTTCATTGCGCTTCATTTGCATCATAACCTGTGCCTTTTGTCTGAAGCCCTGGATTTCATTTTCCAGTGCCATGATCTCCTGTTCTTTTTCCTGCCGCTGGGTTTCAGTATATGTTTCATGATGTTCCTGATATGACTGGACCTGCTGTTCGTACTGCTGGATCGTTTCTTGGAGGTCGCTTTGTAACTCCTGCCCGTAACCCTCCAGCTCTTTATTTACCTCCTGGATTTCTGGTAACTGGTTAAGAATGTACTCAGCGTCAATAGTGCCGATCTTTGATTGAGCCATAGCGCCAGTTCCTATCAGAACTGCTGCCAACATAAAGATAAATTTTTTCATGATTCGGATTCTTTCTGGCAAATATAATAGAGAATCGCAATTGATGGGCGTATATTTTCAGGTATTTTCTCAGGAGTGGTTGTGGGCATGCGCCAGAAGGAGGGAAAATGAAACCGCGGTCCTATGTAAAACTTCTGGTATTATCTCCTTGGCGAGCTTTTTGCAGTTGGTAAACCTGGTATAATTATTATTTTTGCTTGGTCCATAATCTCGAGAGTTGAGAAATTTATTGCGAATAATGCTGGTCGTGCTCCTGGTGCCTTTGGGGGTCAGTTGTGACTTTTTATCCCAAAGGCCGGATTCTGAAGTAGTGGCCAGGGTGAACAATACCTATTTATATCAGGAGGACATTCAGGACCTTGTTCCCGCCAATACTTCTTCAGCCGATAGCAGTCAGATCGTCAATAGTTATATCAACCGGTGGGCCACCAGGCAATTATTAGTGGACAGGGCCAAAATTAATCTTTCGACCCAGCGGCAGGAGGAACTACAGGAGTTGGTTCGTATCTATGAGAATGAATTGTATTCAACGGCTTATACTGATGAAATAATTGCACGGGAACTGGATACGGTGATACCATATGATAAGTTGGTCCAATATTATGAAGAAAAAGGAGAGAATTTCGTTCTAAATGAAGACCTGGTGAAACTGCGATATGTAAGTTTGTCGCCCGGAAATTCGGACTATGAGAAAATTAAGGAACATTTTCAACGTTTTAACCAGGAAGACAAACAGGCCTTGATGGATATGGCGCTCCAGTTCAAGTCCTATTCGCTGAATGATTCGGTCTGGGTGAAAACAAGGGAAGTGTATGAAAAGGTTCAGCCTTTGACGCCACAGAATAACGAGGAGCTGTTGAAAAAAGACAATTTTTTTGAAATCACAGATTCTTTAGGAGTATATTTGGTGGCAGTTGAGGATGTTAAACTCAGGAGAGAACAGGCACCTTTGGAATATTCTTTGCCTACGATACAGCAAATTCTACTTAACAGGCAGAAACTAGAACTAATCAGGAAACTGGAAAAAGACATTACCCAAGATGCAATTAAAAATCAGGAATTTGAAATATATCAGAACGTCCATTAAAGTGGCTGTAGTAACCTTCCTCATGGCTGGTTCATTACAGGCTCAGGAACTAATCATTACAGACAGTACGGCGATTCAGCCAGAAAATCAATTGGCAATGGCTGCTCCCGAAAAAAGAGAATCCAATAGAATGAAAGTGGACGGGGTGGCTGCGGTTATCGGTGATTTTGTAGTGCTCGACAGCGATATTGATAAGATGCTATTAGAGATGCAAAGTCAGGGTGTCTCCCTGGAGAATATCACCAACTGTAATTTGGCTGGCCGATTAATGGAGGAGAAGCTGTATGCTCATCATGCCATTCAGGATAGTTTGATTGTGCCTGAGGCTCAGATAAATGGCCAGATCGACCAGCAGTTGGCTTATATGACCCAGCAACTGGGGTCCATAGACCGGGTGGTTGAATTCTACAAGAAAGAAAGCGCCGAAGAATTGCGGGCGGAGTTGTATGGAATTCTGCGGGAACGTCAACTAGCTGCACTCATGCAGGAATCTATCGTAGAGAATGTGGAGATCACCCCTGAGGAGGTAAGAGAGTTTTTCGTGAACATTCCAGAGGATGAGCGTCCTATGTTCGGAGATGAAGTGCAACTAGCGCAAATTATTATAAAACCGGAAGTACCGGAAGAGGAGCGGCAGAAATTGATCGATCGCTTAAATGAATTCAGGGCAGACGTGGTGGAGAACGGCGCAAGTTTCGCAACTAAGGCCGTATTATATTCTCAGGATCAGGCTTCCAGATCCTCCGGAGGAAAGATCACGCTTTCTCGAAAAGATCCTTATGTGAGAGAATTTAAAGAAGCCGCTTTTAGTCATCAGGAAGGTGAAGTAAGTGAACCTTTTGAGACAGCCTTCGGATTTCACATTCTTCAGGTAGAGGCCATTCGCGGTCAGCAAGTGGATGTGCGACATATTCTACTGATGCCGGATGTTACGGAGAAAACCAAACAGGAGGCCTTTGATAAAGCTCAGTTGATCCGGCAGCGAATTGAAGATGGTGAGTTGGAGTTCGCCGAGGCGGCTCGAGAGTTTTCGGACGAGGAGGAAACCAAAAGAAATGGAGGACAGCTCTTGAATCCCACCACAGGTGATAGAGGTTTTGAACTTACTAAAATTGATCCAGGCCTTTACACCCAGGTTGTTAACCTGAAGGAAGGTGAAGTATCAAGAGTTTTAGCTGAAACTGATAATACGGGACGACCTTTCTATAAGATCATCACGGTGACCCAGCGGACTGAGGAGCATGTGGCGGATTTTGCACGCGACTATGACAAGATCATGAACCTGGCACTGCAGGAGAAGCAGCTGAAGGCAATTGAAAAATGGCAAGAAGAAAAAATTCAGGAAACCTATGTCAAGGTGAACGGCCAGTACCGGGACTGTGATTATTCGAGCAACTGGTTAAAATTGTAGACAGCTGGTTTAAACTTCGAAGCATCACCTGTGAGCTTTAAGAGGCCGCAAAGCGGTTAAAAATAGATATAAGAAAAGGAGGAGTCAGATGCCGTGGACTCCTCCTTTTGTGTTTTCTTTTAGGAGATTCCCTCGAAGTATTTGGCATTAAAAGTTGCCGAGATTGCAGAAATGAAATTCTCAGGAGAAAATCTTATCAAGCAGGTAATTTTGTGCTGATTTTTTACTGTTAAAGCTGTGTTTTATGCAAAGCTTTTCAGTTATTACTCTCTATTTTTTATTACGCTTCAAAAGCGTTAAATTTGCCGGACTTTTGAACTATTATCAAACATTCGAATATGGCATATGATATTGAAATGATCAAGAAGGTGTATGATCAACTAGCGGAGCGGGTAGATACTGCTCGAAAGGTAGTTGGTAAACCTCTGACACTTTCTGAAAAGATCCTTTATTCTCACTTATGGGATGGAAAAGCGGAGCAGGCCTATACCCGCGGAAAAGATTATGTTGAATTTGCCCCCGACAGAATTGCATGTCAGGATGCAACGGCCCAGATGGCGCTGCTCCAGTTTATGCAGGCCGGAAAGAAAAAGGTTGCAGTTCCTACTACTGTACACTGTGATCACCTTATTCAGGCTAAATTAGGGGCTGATCTGGATCTTGCCAGTGCCAAGAAATCCAGCGATGAAGTTTTTGATTTTCTGGAATCTGTTTCCAATAAATACGGAATCGGTTTCTGGAAGCCGGGTGCCGGAATCATTCACCAGGTAGTGCTGGAGAATTATGCCTTCCCAGGAGGAATGATGATCGGAACGGATTCCCATACGGTGAACGCCGGAGGTTTGGGTATGGTCGCTGTAGGAGTAGGAGGTGCTGATGCCGTTGATGTAATGGCGGGTATGCCTTGGGAGCTCAAATTCCCTAAGTTGATCGGAGTAAAACTAACCGGAAAACTAAGCGGATGGACCGCTCCAAAGGACGTGATCTTGAAAGTAGCAGGTATTCTGACCGTTAAGGGAGGTACTGGTGCTATTGTGGAGTATTTTGGAGAAGGAGCCAAGTCTATGTCGTGTACCGGTAAAGGTACCATCTGTAATATGGGTGCTGAAATTGGAGCAACCACTTCCACTTTCGGATACGATGACTCCATGGAACGCTATCTACGGGCAACCAATAGAGAAGATGTAGCCGATGCTGCTAATGAAGTGCGAGAATATCTTACTGCTGATCCTGAGGTTTACGAAAATCCAGAGCAGTATTTTGATCAGGTGATAGAAATCAATCTGTCAGAGCTTAAACCCCACTTAAATGGTCCTTTCACGCCAGACCTTGCAACTCCTGTTGGAGAGCTTGGAGTGAAGGCTAGAGAGAACGGATGGCCGATAGATGTGGATTGGGGATTGATCGGTTCTTGTACGAACTCTTCTTATGAAGACCTTACCCGGGCAGCCTCTATTGCTAAACAGGCGGTAGAAAAGAAAATTAAGCCCAAATCCGATTTCGGAATCAACCCAGGTTCTGAAACGATCCGATATACGGCTGAGCGTGACGGATTGCTTCAGATCTTTGAAGATCTGGACGCCACGATCTTTACCAATGCATGTGGTCCTTGTATTGGCCAATGGGATCGAAGTGACCGAAAGGGTGAAGAGAAGAACACGATCGTTCACTCCTTCAACCGAAACTTCTCCAAGCGGGCGGATGGAAACCCCAACACGCATGCTTTTGTAGGATCTCCTGAAATGGTTGCAGCCATCGCAATTTCAGGAAGATTGGATTTTGATCCGACTACAGATAAGCTCCTTAACGAGGATGGGGAATATGTGCTTTTGGAAGAGCCCACCGGCATGGAGTTGCCTCCTAAGGGATTTGATGTGGAAGATCCCGGATATGTGGCTCCAAGAGAGGACGGAGAAAGCGTTGAGGTGAAAGTGAGCCCGAATTCTGAGCGCTTGCAATTACTGGAGCCTTTTGAGCCATGGGATGGAAAGAACCTAATGGGCGCCAAGCTACTTATCAAAGCACACGGAAAATGTACCACAGACCACATCTCTATGGCAGGCCCATGGTTGCGATTTAGAGGACATCTTGACAATATTTCCAACAACTGTCTGATCGGAGCGGTCAATGCTTTTAACATGAAGACCAATTTCGTGAAGAACCAGATCACTGGGGAATACGATGGTGTTCCGGCCACTCAGCGTAAATACAAGGCTGCTGGGATTCCTACTATTGTCGTGGGAGACCATAACTATGGAGAAGGATCTTCCAGGGAGCATGCGGCTATGGAGCCTCGTCACCTTGGAGTAAAAGTGGTTCTGGTAAAATCCTTTGCCCGGATCCATGAAACCAATCTCAAGAAGCAAGGAATGCTTGCGCTAACCTTTATCAATGAAGCAGATTACGACCTGATCCAGGAAGACGATACCTTTAACTTCATCGATCTTGAGAACTTTGCGCCAGATCAACCGCTTACCATTGAGGTAGAACATGCGGATGGGACCAAGGATATCATAAAAGCAGCTCATACCTATAATCAGCCGCAGATCGAATGGTTCAAAGCAGGTTCTGCGTTGAATCTCATTAAGAAGCAGAACGCGGCTTAATGTGCCTAGGATTTGAGATTAGAAAATCTATGTAAAAAGAACTCCGGCTTTTCAGGCCGGAGTTTTTTTTTGAGCTTAGTGAGATTCCAGTAATGATCCTATTCTGTGGGTACAGCCCGGAGCTGCTCCATTTGCTGTTGCAGAAAATGTGCGGTACTTGATGTCAGATCCTGATTGTACAGGGTTTCGTAATATAGTTTAAGGTTTTGACGCTCTTTCTTGTAGCACTGTTCCCAGTTGGAGTCGCTAAAGGTGTTCCTTGTAAGATGCTCGAGTTTCAGATAGACCGGTAAAAAGTCCGCAATTCTCTTTTCCAGAGCAGAAGCGTTCTCAGCAGTCTTGATGTGATGGATATAACTGCGGAGCTCTTGCTTGATCTTCTCTCGGGTTTCTATCAGTTTCTGGATGTTTTTAGCCAACTGCTTCTCTTCTGGTGGGAGTTCATAATAAAGTACATAATACATCTGCAGCAGATGATCATTGGAATAATCCAAACGAAGAAGTTGTGAGTAAAGTTGGAATTTCATAGCTAAAGATTTGATTTTTATTTTAGGTTGAGAACGAGAATAAAAGTAAGGGAAAATCAAATCTAGTGTAGGGGCTTTCAGCTGATTAACAGTAATTTAAGTAAGATGTCCAATGCTTCTGAATCAAATCCTAAAGTTTTAACGCGAAAGTATACCACCAAAGCCTGAGCAATTTTAACAATTGGCTCCTGAAAAGTGTGTTCGGAAAAGCAATTTTTTTAAAAGGAGTTAGAGCGAAAGAAAGCTCTATTTTGCGAAGTAGTGCCCAGAGCGGGACTTGAACCCGCACGCCCTAATGGACACATGGCCCTCAACCATGCCTGTCTACCAATTCCAGCACCTGGGCTTGATAATGATGAAGTGACCTGGCTGGGATTCGAACCCAGGACCCTCTCCTTAAAAGGGAGATGCTCTACCGGCTGAGCTACCAGGTCTAACCTGAAATAAAGAACGTGCAATAGTCTGTAATAAAAAAACCTAGGTTTAGTAGGAATTTCATTCAGAAGCAGTGACCTGGCTGGGATTCGAACCCAGGACCCTCTCCTTAAAAGGGAGATGCTCTACCGGCTGAGCTACCAGGTCGGCCTTGTTGCGGTTTCACCAATGCGGGTGCAAATATAAAGGCTTTAGTTTATTTTTCAAGAACAAAAAGGCATAAATTTGTCTCATATTTAAAATCACGGTCTAACGCCGTAATAACCACAGCTTTAAGGTATGAAAATAATTCTTATTGGATATATGGGATCTGGTAAATCGGTTGTTGGAAAGGGACTTTCTGAAGAACTTGACCTTCCATTTTACGATCTGGACCAGGAAATAGTTGCCAGGGAGGGCCTGGACATACCCTCTATTTTTAAAGAAAAAGGGGAGATAGGCTTCCGTAAGATCGAAATGCAGGTGTTAACTGAACTGTTGGAAAGAGACGAGTCCTATGTCCTATCTCTTGGGGGAGGGACCCCCTGCTACGGGAATAGCATGGAAGTGATAAAGCATACCAACGACGCGCGGTCCATCTACCTCAAAGCCTCTTTAAAGACCCTTTTAGGGCGGTTGTGGGAGGAAAGGGAGTTCCGGCCTCTTATCGCACATTTGGACTCTCAGGAGCTTCTAGAGGACTTTTTAAGGAAGCATCTTTTTGAGCGGCAGTTTTACTACAATCAGAGCGATCTTGTGGTGGAGGTAAATGAAAAGGATGTGGAAGAAATAATCGATCAGGTCAAAGATCTTTTACACGAGCATCGCGCTATCTCCAGTCTCTGAGAACCGAACCTTGACTCTTTCGTTGAGGGAGGTAGAGAGGGATATGCCCTTGAAATCAGCTTTTACCGGATATTTTTTATGACTTCTGTTGACCAGTACGGCTGTCTTGATCTGCTTTAGGGGTACCCCAAGAAAATGTCGAACACCATAAATGAGTGTGGTTCCCGAATGTAGGACGTCGTCCACCAGGACCAGAGATTTTCCTTCATACTCCTTAGAAGGTATACTGGTCTCGATAGGATCTAAAGGTCTCTTTTTATTTATTTTTACTTTGCAAAGCGTGATCCTAAGATCACTGATCTTTTGAAGTTCCTCCTTCAGTCTTTGTGCCAGCTCGAATCCGTTTTTTAGGATCCCAGCCAGAATAATCTCAGATTCGTTCACATTGCTTTCGTAGATCTGGTAGGCAATGCGTCTTATCCGGTGGTTGATTTGGGTCTGGTTCAGAATTATAGTCGCGGGTTTATCCATTTGCGATGGTTTTTTATAAGGATAATGGTGGGAGCTAATTTATATCTTCTTTTGTTGTTATTCAGCTTTCCTTGGGAAGTTCATCGTCATGATCACCCTCAAGCCAATCCTCAATATCTCTGCGGTCTTTTTTAGTAGGTCGACCTGTTCCTTTCTTTCTATAGTAGTCCTGAGAATACTTTAAAAGCTCCTGCTTTTCGAATTCCTCTTTGGGTGTTTTATCTGCCACGTACTGGTTCACCAGTTTGGCGCCGACACGGCTCGGAGGCAGGTCCATGATCTCAAGTTGGTAATCAACCTGATTCTTCCGTACCACGAGCTGATCTCCGGGAAAAACTTCCTTTGAAGGTTTTACCTTAGCTCCGCCGATCTTCACTTTTCCCTGCCTACAGGCTTCGGTTGCAATGCTTCTGGTTTTGAAGTAACGCACACTCCACAGGAACTTATCGATTCTCATAACTGCATTTAATTCTTCAGTTCATCTCTAAGCAAAAATACAAGAATATTGTATCTTGCCCGCTCAAAAACAGAGTATAGATGAGATTGAGCAGATTTTTTCTAACCGGCATGCTGCTAGCTGTGACAGCTATTTCATGTAAAAATGATGATGACCAGCCGGAGCCGATTCCCGATAGAGATCGCAATGAAGTTGAGGAGGAAGATCAAAAAGCTTTAGCAGAATATTTGGATACCCACTTTTACAATTACGAAGATTTTGAAGATCCTGTTGAAGGTTTCAATTATAATATAGTCATAGACACCATTGCCGGAAGCAATGCAGACAAAACGCCCCTGTCAGAGTTTGTAACTACTAAGACCTTTACCTTTGAGGAGGTCGATTACAAATTGTATATACTAACTATTCGGGAAGGAGAGGGCGAAAGACCCAAATTTTCCGATGATATTTATTTTACATATAGAGGAGAGTTGTTGAACAGGGAAATGTTCGATAGTTCCGTGGTGCCAATTTGGTTAAACCTATACAGGTTTTACGGTAATAAGGATGTATCCATTCCTGGGTACCAATCTGTCATGACAGAATTTGGAGGATCAACGGGTTATGAAATAAATCCAGATAACAGCGTATCCTGGAATGATGACTATGGTATAGGAGCCGTGTTTCTTCCTTCAGGGATTGCATACTTCTCAGAGGGACCCGGGTTGATCCCAGCTTATAGTCCTTTGGTTTTTACCTTCAAACTGTTGGGTGTCAATGAGGCCGATCATGACGGCGACGGCATTCCCTCCTGGATGGAGGATTTAAATGATAATGGTGATCTTTATGATGATGATACTGATGGAGATGGAACTCCTAATTTTCTAGATCCGGATGATGATGGAGATAGGTATCCTACTCGTGAGGAAATTATAATCCACGAGGACGGTACACTTGAATTCCCGGACTCCAATAATGATGGAACACCGGATTACCTGGATCCGGATTCTTTCTGAAAAGAGGGAGATAAGCAAAAACATAAATATAGTTTTAAGTAGTATTTTTTTTTTCGCTGAATCAAGTTATAAAAGATATTTTCTTGATAAATCTTCCGTTAACAACATGATTGATTAAACTAACATGAAAGGACAAAAAGTGATATAGTTGAGGCTAACAACAAACAGTTGTGCCTGTCATTAATTTATTCAAGTGTGACTTCCCAAAATTCAGTATATTTTTTGGTTAAAAATTCTATTTTATAGGTTATAGTAGTTTAATTCCTTATGTTTGGTGAAAACCGACTTATTATGAGAAAATTACTACTTTATCTAATTGCTTGTTTACTACTGTCTTGTGAGGTAGATGATGCACCGAACAAAATTACTTCAGAGGAAAATCTGTTTGAGGTGGTTAAAGATTCCGAAGGAAACTCTATTCTTTCTTTTGAAAATACCGGCGCCTTTTTGGAGGAATACGAAAAGCTTTCAGAACTAATTACACAAAAAGAATTTAATAGTTGGAGCAGTGGAATTAATCATAGCTCTCTATTAAAAAAATCGGACAGTATTCTTGCTATTGCTGATAGTATCGGTGTACTTTATTCCGATGCTCTAATGTCACTTCTCAATTCAGAAGGGGAGGTGAAAATTAATGGAGAGACCTTAAAGCTTGAAGGTGATATATTTTATATGATGCCTGTGGAGGAAGTTAATAATTCTTCTACAGAAAGGAAAAAACGTGCTGTAGGTTATTTAAGGAATAGTATTAGTCCTAATTTGATATCTATGGCACGTACAATTGACAATGCAAATAAATGGAAATCCTATTCCAAAGTATTTGGGGAAAGAAGATTAATTGTCGAATTGTTTAACGAGACGATTTACTTTAATGATAATACTTTATCGAGTAAAATGTTCTTACGGTCACGAAAAGATTATGAATCTTGTTCTTTTTGGCGCTGCACATGGAAAAATGATGTGAATACTCCACGTAGATTGATGGTGAACGTGACACTGGGAGGGGTAGGGAGATGGTTTGCTCCAGACGGATCTCATCAAAGAGATGTTATAGAAGATGGAATCCTGGGACATTATACGCTCCTGCTAGCTACATATAATCCAGTTCCACCTGTCAACCCAGAACCAAATAATTTTGAAATTTCAGGATACGTAACAACTAGCCTCGATGTAGGGACAACTAATGAATTAAATTGGGGTATTCAGGTGTCGTGGTTTCCGCCAGAGAATTAATGTACACATATTTGAACGCAGGGAAAACAATTCACGGTTTTTCGGCAAATAAAGGTGCTAGGAATCGGAAAATAAGGATGCTCAACTCGAGGCTAAGTTTGGTTGTTTTCCGTTAATTCCTAATGAGGTTTTTTCTATAAGGTGATTTTTCCATTGAAGTTGATGATCACCCACCGATGCAAATTTCTTTCAAGTAATGTTGTGATTAAGGAGACTTTGTCCTTGAGAACATCTGTCCATTACTGTGAAGGATCTTCTGCACGTAATAATCAGTGATGTTCAGTCATGTAACTCCTTGATCAGGTTGGAGTGGTCTTTAATATCTTGAGAAGCTCTTCAGTGGTCAAGAAGTAGGCTTTATAGCCGGTATTAACGACATCAATTAACATTCATTCCTTGGCAAGGTTCCCCACCTACAGACTGGGCCTGTTCAAGACGGCACCTCTGGAGAATCCGTATGATACTCCTTTAGCCAGTCATGGATCTGTGCAATTGAGTCTCTGGATAAAGATCCAGTTTATCTTTTATAGCGGTTTCACTTTGAGTGGATAATTTCTTCGTTCAAGTAATGCTGCTGTGATTAATGTTGTGCTCGAACAGTTCTTTAGTCACACTTTCAAGTATTTAATTACCGTGGGAGGAGCCATAACGAGGAGGGAAGTAAATCTCCTCTTTTTTAAAACCGAGTCTTTCTGTTAATTCTAGGAATCTCATGACTCATGATCCAATCATTAAGGTTCTTTGTCATAATTTTGGATTGGGTTCCATTTTGAATCCCAGTAATTCAATTAATACCGGAACATATCAGTGTTTTTCGGAATCAGTGTATTCTTGTCTTTGAAAACATTACATTCCTTTTTCTTTCAAAAATAGTTGTTTTTTGGTTACACACACGACTAGTTGGAATGGATGGTGATAAAATAGGTATTGGAAATTTTACCTATTTTGTTTATTTGAGGTGTAGGTTTTCCCCGTTCATTGTCTTCTCTTTTCGCAGGTGGAGTTTCCATATTTTTGAATTAGTAAAGAGAAAGGCTACAGGGGAAATTATAATGTCTATCGATAGCCTTTTCTTAAAAAAGAGCTTGTTTTAGAAGTCTAATGACAGACTCAGTAAGAATTGATCAGGACGCATGTCGATCCGGCGGAGCCCACTGGGATTGTCCAGGTTTAGAAACTCTGCCTGGTTGTCGGTCAATGCTCTTTCGTAGCGGACATCCACACCAATTCGGCCAATCTGCACTCCTAATCCAAATTGCGCACCTACAGTGAAGTCATTTTCGACATCCTCAATTTCAAAATCAGCAAAGTCATTTTCGAGAATGTACTGAAGGCTCGGTCCCACAAATACATTTAACGGCCCCAGAACATCTATACCCACCAGAATGGGAAGATCGAGTTTGGAAACATCGTAGTCCGAGCTCATATTGCTATATTCGAAGGTTGAAGTTGTTTTGGTGAATAGTAGCTCAGGCTTTACGAAGAAACCCAAAGGCAATTCCATCCGATAGTAGATACCCAGATGATAGCCGGTTTTACTTTCGGGATCAATCTCCGTGAGATCGCTGGTTTCAATCTTGCCGTTATCCCCGAAGTTCAATCCACCTTTAACTCCAAAGCTACTTTGAGCATACAGCCCGGTTGAGGCAAGAAGCAGTAGGATAATCAATGTTTTTTTCATGTTTAAAGTATTAGGTTAAATTCATAAGGTTCAAAAAAGCCCTTCTGATACAAGATTAGAAGGGCTATCGAGGTATCAATATCTAAAAGTATTAATTATTTCCTTTGGATGACCCGCTCTACCGCATTTAAAATGGCGCCTGCATTTAAGCCATACTTCTCCATTAGTTGTTCCGGGGTACCGCTTTCCCCAAAGGTGTCCTGAGTGGCTACAAGCTCCTGTGGGGCCGGATGATGTTGGGTCAGGGTTCTGGAGACGCTTTCGCCAAGGCCTCCCAGGAAGTTATGTTCCTCGGCTGTCACAACACACCCGGTCTTTTTCACCGACCTTAGGATCGCTTCCTGATCCAGAGGTTTGATGGTGTGAATGTTAATGACTTCCGCCTTCAACCCGCGGGTCGCTAATTGCTCTGCAGCCTGCAAAGCTTCCCATACCAGGTGTCCGGTAGCAATGATGGTAACATCTGAGCCTTCCTGAAGCAGTACAGCTTTTCCGATTTTAAAGTCTTGATCCTCCGGCGTGAAGTTAGCCACTTTTGGACGACCAAATCGCAGATAAACCGGGCCTTCATGGTCTGCTATGGCAATGGTAGCTGCTTTTGTCTGGTTGTAGTCACAGGTGTTGATCACCGTCATCCCGGGGAGCATTTTCATAAGCCCAATGTCTTCAAGAATCTGGTGCGTTGCTCCATCTTCACCTAAGGTGAGTCCGGCGTGGGAAGCACAAATCTTTACATTTTTACCTGAATAGGCCACTGACTGGCGAATCTGATCATAAACTCTTCCGGTGGAGAAGTTGGCAAAGGTTCCGGTAAAGGGGATTTTTCCTCCTATGGTCATTCCGGCAGCCATACCAATCATATTGGCCTCTGCAATACCCACCTGGAAAAAGCGCTCCGGATGATTTTTCTTAAAATCATCCATCTTCAGAGAGCCCGTGAGATCCGCACAAAGTGCCACCACGTTTTCATTTTTCTTACCCAATTCGGTGAGCCCTGCTCCAAATCCTGACCGGGTATCTTTTTTTCCTGTATCTATATATTTCTTCATTTCACTTTCTTTAGTAATCACCTAAGGTTTCAGGGTTTTGCTCCAGGGCCTTAGCCAGTTGCTCATCATTGGGAGCCACTCCGTGCCATGCGTGAGTGTGCATCATGAAATCCACTCCGTTGCCCATCACGGTCTTCATCATAACGGCAACTGGTTTTCCTTTTCCGGTTCGACTTTTGGCCTCTTGCAGGCCTTCAATCACCTGAGTCAGATTGTTTCCATCTTTGATGTGAACCACATCCCAGCCAAATGCTTCGAATTTAACACCCAAATCTCCCATTGGTAAAACATCATCCGTACAACCGTCAATCTGCTGATCGTTCCAATCAACAGTGGCGATCAGGTTGTCTACTTTATTTCCTGCGGCATACATAATGGCTTCCCAGTTCTGTCCTTCCTGTAGCTCCCCATCTCCGTGAAGGGAATAAACCAGATGTTTGTCTCCATTGAGTTTCTTGGTCTGAGCTGCCCCAATCGCTACGGACATTCCCTGTCCCAGGGATCCGGATGCCATGCGGATACCCGGAAGGCCTTCATGAGTGGTAGGGTGCCCTTGAAGACGCGAGTTGATCAGGCGGAAGGTATTGAGCTCTTCAATCGGAAAATAACCGCTTCGGGCCAGTACGCTGTAGAAAACCGGAGAGATGTGTCCGTTGGAGAGGAAAAACAAATCTTCGTCTTTTCCATCCATGTCAAATTTCTCCTTTCGGTCCATCACGACCTGGTAAAGAACAGTGAAAAACTCGGCACAGCCCAGGGAACCTCCGGGGTGACCGGAATTTACCTTATGAACCTGCCGTACAATGTCCCTCCGTACCTGAGTGACAAAATCTTCGAGTTGTTGTGTGTTTGGCATTTTGATTTTATTGAATATCGGGCAAAAATACGTTTTTACCGCAGCCTTTAAAAGTTCCGACGCCTCATTTATCAATCCGGGCCCGAGGTTGCTCGGAAATTTAGGTTTTCAATCCTCTCGATTGTGTAGCAAAGAAGTATCTTTGCGCCCTTGAAAGAGGCTTATGAAATTTGAACTAAAAGCAAAAGATCCCAAGTCAGGTGCACGTGCCGGAACAATTGAGACGGACCATGGCCGGATTGAAACTCCGATCTTTATGCCTGTGGGGACTGTAGCTTCCGTAAAAGGAGTGCATCAACGAGAACTCAAGGAAGACATCAATCCTGATATTATCCTGGGAAACACATATCATCTTTATCTAAGACCCGGAACGGATATCCTAGGAAAGGCGGGAGGACTTCACAAATTTATGAACTGGGATCGGAATATTTTGACTGATAGCGGTGGATTTCAGGTTTATTCGCTTTCTGAGAGAAGAAAAATCACGGAAGAAGGAGTGAAATTTAAATCTCATATTGATGGTTCCTACCACAAATTCACGCCTGAAAATGTAATGGAAATTCAGCGGACCATCGGAGCTGATATTATTATGGCTTTTGATGAGTGTACACCCTATCCCTGTGATTACAGGTATGCCAGGAATTCCATGCATCGCACGCACCGCTGGCTGGATCGGTGTATTGCGCATCTGGAGCGGACACCGCTACGGTATGATCACAACCAGACACTCTTCCCGATTGTACAGGGGAGCACCTTTAAAGACCTCAGGGAGCAATCTGCTGAATACATTGCTTCGGTGGGGGCCCAGGGAAACGCTATCGGTGGGTTGTCAGTAGGAGAACCGGTAGAGGAGATGTATGAGATGACAGAGGTGGTTACCAGGATTCTGCCAGAGGACAAACCCCGGTATCTGATGGGTGTTGGGACACCTATCAATATTCTTGAAAATATCGCACTGGGAGTGGATATGTTCGACTGTGTAATGCCCACTCGTAATGCGCGAAACGGGATGCTTTTTACGGCTCATGGAACCATAAATATTAAGAACCAAAAGTGGCAGGATGATTTCTCTGTGATTGATCCCATGGGGATTACTTATGTAGACACCTACTACTCAAAGGCATATCTGAGGCATTTATTTACTGTCAATGAAATGCTTGGCAAACAAATTGCTACCATTCATAATCTCGGATTTTACCTTTGGTTAGTGAGAGAGGCCCGGAAACATATCATGGAAGGGGATTTTGCCTCCTGGAAAAACCAGATGGTTCAGCAAATGAACAAACGCCTATAAATTGAAAATACTCGACTGGTATATACTCAAGCGCTATCTGGGTACCTTTGGTACGATGCTCCTGATGTTCATTCCTATCGGGATCATTGTGGATCTTGCTGAGAAGATAGACAAGATACTTGCCAATGAAGTTCCATTTATGGAAGTGGCGCGGTATTATCTTGATTTTACCATTTATTTTGCCAACCTGCTTTTCCCTCTCTTTTTATTCTTATCGGTCATTTGGTTTACTTCTAAACTGGCACAGAATACGGAGATCATTGCCTTCCTCAGTAGCGGGGTGTCGTTTTGGCGGTTTCTTCGACCTTATATTGTAGGAGCTACTATTGTATGTTTCGGAGCGCTGATTTTGGCGATGTTTTTGGCTCCGGGAGCCAGCAAGGGCTTTAATGAATTTAAGTATCAGTACCTCAAAAGGGGACGCGAAGTTCAGGAAACCAGCGACATCTATCGGCAGATTAATCCCAACGAGTACATCTATGCCTCCCATTATCAGCCGCGCACCAATTCCGCCCGCAATTTTACACTGGAGCACTTCGAGGGAAATGAGTTGAAGTTTAAAATTAGTGCCACCCGGCTGCAGTACAATCAGGAAGATTCCACCTATACCTTATCCAATTACACTAAGAGGATTATTGGGGAATTTGAAGATGAAATCATTACTGAGCAGCGACTCGATACGGTAATGCCTTTTGAATTTGAGGACCTGACGCCTGTAATTTATATAGCAGAGACCCTGAATTATCGGGAGCTTCAGGAATTTATTGATCAGGAAATTCGCCGGGGGTCCGGAAATATCAATCGGTACAAAGTCGTGGCTTATAAACGTTGGAGTATTCCGGTATCAGCCTATATTTTAACCATTATTGCCGTAGCAGTATCTTCTATGAAACGGCGGGGCGGAATGGGTGTGAATCTGGCCGTGGGAATAGCCCTGGCATTCTTGTTTATTTTTATGGACAAAGTTTTTGGGACCATTGCTGAGCAAAGTACATTTTCTCCATTGCTGGCGGTCTGGACCCCCAACATCATATTTGGCATCTTGGCCATTTACCTGTTATACAATGCAAAACGATAAATTAAAGAGCTATCTTCACTTTAATGTGATAGTTTTTATCTGGGGGTTTACAGCAGTACTGGGAGCTCTAATAACCCTGGATGCTGTTCCGCTGGTGTGGTATCGCATGTCTTTGGCGAGTGTTTTTATTCTGGGCTGGGTCTTGTGGAAGAAGAAAAACCTGAGGCTTTCCAGAAAGGATCTGATGATGTGCGTTTTCGGGGGGATCATTATTGCCCTTCACTGGCTAACGTTTTTTGCGGCCATAAAAGTCTCTAATGTTTCCATCACCCTGGCCATGATATCTACAGGTGCATTTTTTGCCTCCGTCCTGGAACCAATTTTTTATAAAAGAAGAATAATTCCCTACGAAATCGTATTTGGGCTGCTGGTAATGTTCGGCCTCTATATTATCTTCAGGGTAGAAACTCAGTATGTTACAGGCATTCTGCTGGCCCTGGTATCGGCCTTCTTATCGGCGAGCTTCTCCCTGATCAATGGGAAGCTGGCTCATAAGGCAGATGCTTCCGTAGTGTCTTTATATGAAATTGCCGTGGGAGCAGGAGCCGTTACCATTTTTCTGTTTCTGATGACCCTATTTGGAGAATCAGGAGAAGGCTTCTCTAAGGCGTTCTTCACGCTTTCCACCGCAGATTGGTGGTACCTGTTTATTTTGGCATCAGTTTGTACAGCTTATGCATTTATCACCTCAGTAGCTGTAATGAAACACCTGACGCCTTATACCGTGATGCTGACCATCAACCTGGAACCGCTTTATGGAATTTTTCTGGCTTACCTGATCTTTGGAAGCGCAGAACAAATGAATCCAGAGTTTTATTATGGCGCTTTATTGATCTTGTCAACGGTGATCCTCAATGGGGTTATGAAGACCAGAAGAAAAACAAAAGCCCAAACAAAACCTTCTCTTTAAACTTCTTATATTTGTTGGCTAATTTAAACAAAGCCATAAACCAATATGGAGTATTTAGACTTCGAATTACCTATAAAAGAGCTGGAAGAACAGTACGAGAAGGCGTGTTCCATAGGCAAGGAAAGTGAAGTAGATGTTTCCGATACCTGCAAGCAGATTGAGAAGCGGCTGGAGGAGAAGAAGAAAGAAATTTACAAGAACCTTACTCCATGGCAGCGCGTCCAATTGTCCAGACACCCCAGCAGACCTTATACCCTGGATTATATTCAGGCCATTTGCGGTGATTCTTTTCTCGAACTTCACGGAGATCGAAATGTAAAAGATGACAAAGCCATGATTGGTGGTCTGGGGAAAGTGGAAGACCAGTCATTTATGTTCATTGGGCAACAAAAAGGCTATAATACCAAGACCAGGCAATACCGAAACTTCGGAATGGCCAACCCTGAAGGATACCGCAAGGCGCTGCGCCTGATGAAATCGGCAGAAAAGTTTGGACTTCCTGTAGTCACTTTTGTGGATACCCCGGGAGCCTATCCGGGATTGGAAGCTGAAGAACGAGGACAGGGAGAAGCAATTGCCCGGAACATTTTGGAGATGACCCGGCTAAAAGTACCAATTTTGGTGTATATTATTGGAGAAGGAGCCAGTGGAGGAGCCCTGGGGATCGGAGTGGGAGATAAGGTGATGATGCTGGAAAATACCTGGTACTCTGTGATTTCACCAGAATCCTGTTCTTCCATCTTGTGGAGGAGTTGGGAGTATAAAGAAAAAGCCGCAGAAGCTTTAAAACTGACGGCTACTGATATGAAAAAGCTGAAGCTGATTGACGAGATCGTCAAAGAACCTCTGGGAGGTGCACATAGTAATCGGGCCGAGACTTTTGAGATTGTTAAAAAGAACATTTTGAAGTCTTTCTCAGAAGTCAAGAACTTATCACCAAAGGAGTTGGTTAAGAAAAGAATGGAGAAATACGACTCCATGGGCATCTACAAAGGCTAAGTGCTGATACCATAGCAGGTCCGGATCAATCCGAAGTCAGGTACTTCGGATTTTTTTGGCTTTATCAACAGGTTATTTCACTTATCAACAGGTGTAATGTTCATAACCTGTGTATTATAGCGAAAGCTGGATTTTATTTTTTTCACTCATTTTTAAGTACATTCGTTCTATGGAGAAAGCAGACCCTTCTAAAAATATTAAATACAGCGATTCCAACGTAATCAGCCTGCAAAAAGGAAAGATACCACCTCAAGCTATTGATTTAGAGGAGGTTGTGCTTGGTGCGATGATGATTGATAAGAAGGGAGTAGATGAGGTTATAGACATTTTACACCCGGATGTTTTTTACAAGAGCTCGCATCAATATATTTTCGAAGCCATCTTCAAACTCTTTGAGAACTCCGAGCCCATAGACTTATTAACAGTTTCGAATCAGTTGCGGAAGGATCAGCGACTGGAGGCCGTAGGAGGGGATTTTTACCTGGTCCAGCTCACTCAGAAAGTAGCTTCTTCTGCCCATATTGAGTTTCATGCCCGGATTATACTGCAGAAGTTCATTCAACGCAGGTTGATTCAGATTTCCAACGAAATTATAGAAGCCTCCTACGACGAAACCACCGATGTTTTTGATTTACTGGATGCCGCTGAATCTAAGCTGTATGAAGTCACTCAGGGAAATATCAAGCGTTCGTCGGAAACCGCCATGGAGCTGGTGATGCAGGCCAAAAAGCGTATAGAGGAAATTTCCAATAAGGAGGGTCTTAGTGGAATACCGTCTGGATTCGACAAGCTGGATCGCCTGACTTCCGGATGGCAGCCCAGTGATCTGATTATAGTGGCTGCACGGCCGGGTATGGGTAAAACTGCCCTTACCCTTTCTATGGCCAGAAACATTGCGGTGGGTCAAAATACTCCCGTGGCATTTTTCTCTCTGGAGATGTCTTCTGTTCAGCTTATTACCCGACTAATATCTTCAGAAACCGGATTGTCTTCAGAAAAGCTTCGTACCGGAACTCTGGAGAAGCACGAATGGGAGCAGCTTAATGTGAAGGTAAAGGGGCTGGAGAAGGCTCCCTTATTTATTGATGACACCCCATCTTTGTCGATTTTTGATCTGCGAGCAAAGGCAAGGCGGCTGGCATCACAGCATGGGATTAAACTGATCGTTATTGACTACCTCCAGCTGATGACTGCAGGAGGAACCCAAAAAGGCGGAAACAGGGAGCAGGAAATTTCTACGATTTCCCGAAACCTCAAGGCCCTGGCCAAAGAACTGAATATTCCGGTAATTGCCCTTTCTCAGCTCTCACGGGCCGTTGAAACCAGAGGAGGTAGTAAAAGGCCTCTGCTGAGTGACCTTAGGGAATCGGGAGCTATTGAGCAGGATGCTGATATTGTTTCTTTCATTTACCGTCCGGAATATTATAAAATTGATGAATGGGATGATGAAGAGCGCAGTCCTACCGAAGGACAGGCCGAATTCATAGTTGCCAAACACCGTAATGGAGGACTGGACAACATTCGGTTGAAGTTTATTGGCCACCTTGGGAAATTTGACAACCTCGACGATTTCGATTCCCCGTTTGAATTTCATTCCAAGATGAATGAGGACAGCAGTGGTGGAAACGATGGATTTAACCCCGGTAATTTCCCGAGTCCCGAACAAGCCTTTGGCAGTGATATGAACGATGATCCGGATGGCGATGTTCCTTTTTAATAGGAGTTCCATTAAAAAATAAGGCCGTCTGATGATGGCCTTTATTTTTTAGAAACCAGGGACTCCTCCGGGTGGACTACTTTGGATCTAAAAGTGAATACTGAACCCGGTGTAAATTCCGAATAAATAAGGATTTACATCGGAGTTCTTAAACGTGTTCAATTGGTATTTAAACATGGGTTCCAGGTTAAATTTCAGTTCCTGGGTGAGGTTATAATTGATTCCGAATCCAAGATTGGTAGTGAAGCTTGTCTTGTTAAGGTTGTTAGCCTCTCCCAGGTCCGCGGAAAAAACGGAAGAATGTAAACTGACATTGTTCTTATCCAAAAATAGACTACTGGCTCCGCCCACCAGACTGATTTCAAATTTTTTATCAATTAGTACGTATTCCATTTCCAGGGGTATTTCAAAGAATCCCAATTGCTGGTTTAGCTCTCCCGGTGCTGGTGAAGACATCGTAAAGGCACTTTCTGTTGCATCGAGGGTAGTGGAACGGACGGCGGCATTATAAGGGACTTCCTGTGTCTGATAGCCGACTTCTACTTTGTTTAGACCGGACCGAAGCTTGACCCGGTCCGAAATGTTATAAGCTATATTGACACCATAGGCGAAGGAGACCTCACTCGTTGCCTTCTTTTGGGAAAACTGTTGATCAAAAAGGTTTGCCCCACCGGTTTCGAAAAAAATAGGTGCGACTCTGGTAGAAACACTAAAGCGGTTTTTCTTTTCAGTTTGATTTTTATCTGACAGATCATCAAAAGCCAACTGTTCTTCGAGGCTTGGTTCCTGGATCAGAATAGAGGCGTCCTGTTCAGGATCGCGTTCCGCCGCAGGAGTGGAGGGGGCATCCTCCGCTCCTGCCGGTTGTGTGGGAACGCTTTGTACTATGGAGGGTACATGATCTTGCTGATTGTTAATGGTAAGGTGCTCTCTCGTTTCCTGGGATGGAGTCTGGCCAGTGGATGATTTTCTTTCGTTTACCTGGGTTTCTGCTAATTGAGAAATCTCTTCTTTAGAAATCAGGGTATGGTATTTTCTGGTGATCTGTTTAAGGGAATCGATGTTCTTGTTAGCCTCCTGAAGCCGATTTTCAAAATCCGCAACGAGGGTTTGAATCGTCTGGTTAAGCTCCTGGGTAGTGATGGGATGATCCCCTGTTTCCTCATCCCGGGTATCGGGAATCGACTCGTGGGTGACAGCCTTTGGGGCCTCAGTGGAATTTTGGGTCAGGAGGTAAATATTGAAAAGCAGTAGAAGGACTGCTGCTGCGCCTACCAGAGGGAACCATATAGGAAGGGCCCGTCTCTGAACAGGCTCCTGGGGAAGCCTGCTGGCAATCTTTTCCCACGTGCCATCCGGGGGTGTTATCTGTTGATCTTTCAGCCCCTCCTGGTAAATTTTATCTAAATCCCTGTTCTTCATAAGGATTTCTTGGTATTATCACGGAAGTATTCCGACAATTTTTTCTTTAAAAGATCTCGGGCTCTAGAAAGGTTAGACTTTGAAGTGCCTTCAGAAATATCGAGCATCGCGGCAATCTCTTTATGGGAATACCCGTCCAGCACAAAGAGGTTGAAAACCATACGGTATTTTAGGGGTAATTCCTGGATCGTCCGAAGCAATACTTCCAAATCCACCGATTCCGTGGGAAGTTCAAAATCTTCCACTTCAGGATAATCGTCGGAAATGGTAAGGAAAAGACGTTTTTGCTTTTGACGGTTGATGGCGGTGTTGATCATGATTCGTGACATCCAGCCTTCGAAAGAACCTGTTCCCTTATAAGAGTCAATCTTTTCGAAGATCTTAATAAATCCATCCTGTAAAGTGTCTTCAGCTTCCTGCTGGTCATCAGAATACTTGAGGCACATCAGGAAAAGCTTCCCCGAATATTGCCGGTAAAGCTTTTCCTGTGCCTCTCTGTCTTGCTTTTTGCATAGTTGCACAAGCTTTTTAATGTTCACTCAAGACAGCTTTATAAGGTGGTAACTTAAGAGTTATGCCTCTGGATCCGGATCCGCGTCCGGATCTCTGACTTCTCGCACGATTGTTTGATAAATAGGTTTGTTGTCGACATCCATCCCCTGGAAAAGTTTAAAGGTATAAGGTTCTTTTTCGTCCACAACTAAAAATGCCTCCACCTCTTCTAACAATTCCTCATCCTCTGCATCAATGTTGCATTCGGTAAGTGCGGCATCTACTGAAACCACTCCGGCAATGTAAATGGTTCTACGCTCTTCGACAGATCCTTGTCCCCGGTTGTGCTGCAATCCCAGCCCCTTGTGGCAGGCTGTTGGGAGCTTATAAGTCACTACAATAGTATCTTGCTCCCCATAAGTAAGATACTCAGGTAAATCAATATCAACCACTTTTGCCAAGGAGTTGTAGTACTGCGGCCCATCGTCATCTAAATCGCAACTGGTGAAGATCAGGAGAAGGCCAAATAGGGCAATCAATTTTTTCATGAGTTTCTGTTTATAATTAAGTTGTTACTTACCCATATGACTCAAATCTTTCCAAAGGTTGCGTCGGAGGCTGCTAATTTTTTCGTCCAAATGGGCTCCCACAGGTGTTTGTGCTTCAGTCACATAGGGCTGTAATTTACCAAATTACTTAATAATAGCATTAGTCCCCATTTTCTTATTGTCCAAAAAATAGTAGAGGTTGTAATAGTTAAGTGTGATGGTTCGAGTGAGGCCATCGGCAGTGGCCCAACCATGCATTATCCCTTCTTTAAAATGCATTCTGGAAGATTATAATCCTGAGGGGTAGAAATTTTCCTGGGCTTTGTATATGCTTATTTTTTTGGAGGTTAAGATAGCGTTCACTTATATTTGTTTTTATGATAAAACTCGACTTCGATCAGTTTATTTCTGATTTCGCCTCCTTCGTATGGGGGCTCCCCCTTGTGATCCTTCTTACCGGAGGAGGAATTGCACTGTTGATTTATTCGAGATTCCTGCCATTTCGATACCTGAAACACGCCGTTGATCTGCTGCGTGGAAAATATGATGATCCTAATGATCCGGGGGAAATAAGTCACTTTCAGTCACTGTCCACCGCCTTGTCGTCTACAATTGGAATGGGGAATATTGCGGGAGTGGCCGTAGCTATAGCGATAGGGGGACCGGGAGCGATTTTTTGGATGTGGGTAAGTGCTATCATAGGAATGGCAACCAAATTCTTTACCAACACCCTTGCGGTGATGTATCGTGGTAAAGACTCCGAAGGAAAGCTTCAGGGAGGTCCCATGTACATTATCACAGAAGGTCTTGGGAAAAAGTGGTGGTTCTTAGCCGCTTTTTTCAGTTTGGCGGGGTTAATAGGGGCTTTGCCGGTTTTTAATTCCAACCAGCTGACGCAAGCCATTAATTTCATTTTACTCACGCCCAACGGCGTTGATGTCAGTTTTACCTCAAACCTGATTATCGGAATTGTATTGGTTCTAATTACATCCATAGTAATATATGGAGGCCTTAGTAGAATTAGTAAAACCGTGTCCAGCATGGTGCCGTTTATGGTCATTCTCTATTTTCTATCAGTTGGTGCCATCTTGCTTATCAATATCGATTTGGTTCCCTATTACTTTTCCCTGATTTTCACGGATGCCTTTTCAGCTGAGTTTTACCGGGGGGACAGTTTGTTCGGAGGTATGGTTGGGGGTTTGATCATTTTGGGTATTAGACGTGCCGCTTTTTCCAATGAGGCAGGTATAGGAACCGCCGCCATGGCACATGGTGCGGTTAAAACCAAGGAACCTGTTCGAGAGGGCCTGGTAGCCATGTTAGGACCTGCAATCGACACCCTTATTGTATGTACTCTGACTGCCCTGGCCATTCTTGTGACGGGGGTTTGGCAGTCAACCGATGAGAACGGGGTTAGTCTGACGGCAGCTGCCTTCCGGGAATCAATACCCGGAATGGGAGATTATTTACTCTTGATTTGCATAGCGGTCTTCAGTATCTCCTCGCTCTTTTCGTACTCTTACTACGGTACCAAATGTCTTTCCTTTCTAATAGGAGCGGAGCGCGGACATTATTATAACTATTTTTACGTCATCAGTATATTAGTGGGCGCAACGACCTCGCTCAGTATGATGATCAATTTGATCGATAGCTTTTTCGCTTTAATGGCGATCCCAACGATGTTTGTCACCCTGGTATTGGCGCCTCGAGCCCTGAAGGAAGCTAAGAGTTATTTTAAGAGAATGGAAAAGAGTGGATAAGGAGTCGATTTTACTCCTGTACTTTGACAACTTGTTTTGACATGTGGCTACGGTAGGCGGCTTCAATAATCTGGATGACCCTTTTAGCTTGTTCAGGTGTGACTTCAAGGGGGACTTTATTAACGATGGCCTGGTAGATGTTCTGGTAGAACTTGCGGTAATCTCCAGATTCGCTTTTAATCTTTTCCAGATGAGTATCGCCATTGTTATCCAAATGAAGCTCTCCCCATAAATGTGGCTCTTCGACCCCCCAATCAGGCGTTGTGCTGGGGGTCTGTCCTGCTTTAAGGGCCTCTTCCTGCGGGTCCATTCCGAATTTCAGGAAGCTGCCCTTTTGGCCCAGTAAAGTGTAACGGGGTCCTGGCTTTTTAACGAGCATCCCTGCAGATAAACGCACTTTTAAATCAGGATAAAGAAGATAAACTTCAAATCTGTCCGTTACCGTTGAATCGGCGCGTTGTGAAGAGAGGATGGCAAAGACCTCCGCGGGAAAACCAAACAACAATAGGGCCTGGTCAATTAAATGACTTCCCAGATCGTATAGAATACCACTCCCTGGAACCTCTTTTTGTTCCTTCCAGCCGGGCTTGATGTAATTTCTGAACCGATCGAAATGAGCCTGATACTCGACAACTTTGCCTAGTCTATTAGAAGCAATGACCCGGCGGACGGTCTGGAAGTCACTGTCCCATCTGCGATTGTGATTGATGCTAAGTACCAGTTGTTGCTCTTGCGAAAGCCTGATGAGATCCTCAGCCTCACGAGTGGTGACGGTGAAGGGTTTTTCCACTACCACATGTTTCCCTGCCAAAAGGGCTTTCTTGGCCATCGGATAATGAGTATGGTTGGGAGTGGTTATCACGATTAAATCAAGTTGATCGTTCTCCAGGAGCTGTTCATATTCCGTCACAACGTCCGCCTGTGGGTATTTTTCTCTGGCCACTTTCCTGTTTTGGGGATTGGAGGTCATGGCAGCGGAGATCAAGAATCCCGCTGTGCTTTCGATAATTGGAGCGTTGAAAATATGGCCTCCAGGGCCAAAACCAGCCAGGCCCACCTGAAGATTTTTCATGTGAAGGAAATTTCCCGATTTGCAGAATTAGGTGGTAGTGGGTAGAGGAACGATTAAAACAGGCACATGAAGCTTGTCAATAATTTCTTTTTCTCGGTTTCCCACGAATAACTGATAGAAAAAGTTCTTCTTTTGGTGGCCCGCAATGACCAGGTCAATATTCAGTTCATTAACGGTGTTTTTAATGGTTTTAGCTGTAGGACCATCAATGACTATACTCTCTGCCTGGATTCCGTCACTCTGCATCTTCTCAGCGAGTTCTTTCATGATCTTGGCCTTTCTCTTTCTTTTCTCAACTCGTTTATCCTGAGCGAACTGAGGTCCCGCCTCTAAGCTTCTATAGTCCTCAGGATCCGGTTCGGTTACGTGAAGAATCCAAACTTTGGAATGAAAAGCTTCCGCCAATTTTCGTGCTTCCCCTAAAAGGTTTTCTGCATTTTTGGTGTAATGGACGGCTACCAGTATGTTTTTCATCAGTCTTTGGTTAAGGTTGAACATTAAAGGTAGCAAAAATTATCGAAACCAAACCCAATTTGAATTTAGCAGCCTTACAACAACTGAATCCCGAAAAACTTCTCTAATACCGTTAACACAAACATTAGCCCAAGGGCCAGAGGAGCTACGTAAACCATGATGAAATTGATGATTTTCTCTATTATGGAACCGGCATACCCGCTATAACCCTGAGTGATTTCTGCAGAGAGGTTACGAGTTTTCCAGCGCGTGGCAATGAACACGCTCATTAAGAATCCGCCAAGGGGTAGGGCAATGACAGAGAATATGTCGGTAATGAGATCCATAAAGGATTTGGACTGCCCCTGATAGGAGACGAAATTGGTGAAGGTCTCCACGGTTCCGAAGCTCAGCATACTGGGCAGTCCCAGCAGGAAGATAATCGTGGCCATAATGATAACTGCCTTTTTTCGTGAGAACTTGTGTTCATCTCGCAGGTAGGCAACGGGGATTTCCAGGAGTGAAATGGTGGAGGTGAGGGCAGCAAAACACAAAAGCAGGAAGAACAGAGCGCCAACCAAGGTGCCGAGAACAGGACCCATCGCCTGAAAGATAGCGGGAAGCGCTACAAATACCAGTCCCGGCCCTTCACTGGGAGATTGGCCCATGGCAAAAACCAATGGGAAAATCATCATACCCGCTAAAAACGCCACGATTGAATCGGTAACGGTAACCATGGCTGCAGAACTCACGATATTTTCTTTTTTACTAACGTAGGAACCATAGGTAATGAGTCCCCCAAGACCTAAACTCAGCGAGAAAAAGGCTTGCCCCAGCGCAGCATAAATAACGGATCCATTGATTTGACTAAAGTCAGGAAAAATATAAAAGCGAACGCCCTCCATTGCTCCTGGAAGGGTAAGTCCGTAAATACTTATGAGAATCAGGATCACCAACAAAGTGGGCATCAATATCTTTGCAGTTCCCTCGATGCCTTTTTTTATACCTCTCATCACGATGAAAGCCGTAATGACCATGAAAACCAAGCTGAAGAAAAAGTTATTGCTGATATCGGACACATAGCCTTGAAAAAAAGAACTGTAATTTTCTTTCTCCAGAAGGGTTCCTTTTACTGTTTCCACAAAATACCCGAATGCCCAGCCCGATACCACGTTGTAAAAAGTAAGAATCATGGTGGCACAAAGAATTCCCAGGATTCCCACTAGCCCCCAAGCCTTCCCGCCCAGGGCGCGGTATGCGCCGTAGGGGTTCATTTTGGTGTGCCTTCCCAAAGCAATTTCGCCAACCATAATGGGCAGACCAATTACAAATATCCAAAAGACGTAGACAATCAGAAAAGCCCCTCCTCCATTAACACCAGCCACATAAGGGAACTGCCAAATATTTCCCAAACCTACTGCGGATCCTGCCGCTGCCGCTACAAATCCAATTCTACCTGAAAAACTACCTCTACTTGCCATGGTATCTCTTTAAAAATTATGTCACTCCACTTTCAAAGGCCTTTATACCAATTCTATTCATTAGGAACTTCCATAAACCAAAAGTACTGCCCGTGGCCAGACAGTACTCCAGGATTTATTCAATACTACAAGCAATTGGTTCCTCTATAGGAGGTGCCGTCTTGTTCATGGTGAAAATGACAAATGCAAATGTAAGTCCTGCCGACTTTATTCCCTCAAAGTTTCCTCAAATAATTTTAAAATCCTCTTATACTCATCGGTCCAGCTGCTGGGTTCTACGAAACCGTGATCCTCGACAGGATAGACTGCCATTTCCCAGTTGTCTTTTCCAAGTTCTATTAGCCGTTGAGCCAGGCGAACCACATCCTGAAAATGAACATTAATATCCACCATTCCATGTGCAATGAGTAAATTACCCTCAAGGCCTTCGGCAAAATATATGGGGGAGGATCTTCTGTATGCTATGGGATCATTATGAGGTTCATTGAGAATGTTGGAGGTGTAGCCGTGGTTGTAATGGGCCCAATCTGTTACTGACCGTAATGCAGCGCCGGAGGTAAAGGTGTCTGCCTCCGTAAAGAGTGCCATTAAAGTAATGAAGCCTCCATAGCTCCCTCCGTATATTCCGATTCGATCCGGATCCACATTATGCTCTTGAACCAGGTATTTTACGCCATCCACCTGATCAGAAAGGTCTTTTCCTCCCATATGTCTATAGATACCGGTTCTCCAGTCTCTGCCATAACCAGCACTTCCCCGATAATCGATATCTAAGACCGTATACCCTAAATCCGTCAGTAGGTTGTGGAACATATACTCCCTGAAATAACTCGACCACCATTTGTGTACATTCTGAAGATAGCCGGCACCATGGACAAAAATAACTGCAGCTCCGTTGTTCACTTCCTGTTGCGGTAGGTATAAACGGGCAGGAACCATAGCGCCGTCAGCGGCTTCAAAATTAACTAGCTGCGGATCCCTCCAGGCATATTCCTGAAAAGCCTGCGATTCCCCCCTCGTGAGTTGTTTTGCCTGATCTCTTGCCTGGGTTTTCTTCAAATACAATTCCCATGGTTTATTACTATAGGAATGCCGAATGGCCATGTATTTTTCATCTGGTGATAAACTCACCTGGTTATTTCCTGTCATGGTGGTGAGTTTCACTTTAGATCCACCCATTAGAGGCATTTTGTAAAAGTGGCGCTCTCCCGGATGAACTTCAGAAGTGGTAAGGTACCAGGATTTTTTATCCTTCGATATAAAAGGATTAAAAACCTCATAAGCCCCTGAGGTCAAGGCTTTTTTCTCTCCGCTTTTGATATTTAACAGGTAAAGGTGTGAATATCCCGATTCCTCACTTTGGAAATAAATGTGCTGGTCATCCGGAAGCCAACCCAGGGTTCCCCCTCCATAAGTATAGCCTATCCCCGGTCCAGCAATCCATGCTTCATCCCGCTGCCGATCCAGGGTTGTTAAACTTCCGTCTTCAAGATTCAGGAGCGCGATCCATCGGTCTTTATTATCCTTGCTCCTGATGTTGATTACTGCCCTGCTGGTTTGATTGGCAAAATAGGCATTGGAGGGAATTACCGCCCTTGCTTCTGTTTTCCACTCTCTGCCGGGGTAATCCTCCACGTAATCAGGCAGATCAGTAATCCCCGGAAGCTCCTTGAAGTCTACAAAATAAACGGTGTCTTTTTCGATGTTGTATACGGCCAGATCAATAGTGGTTTGATCTTCTCCAACCTTACTTCTGGCAGGTAAATCCACCGTATAACCTGACGCATCCACGTAATCCGGCACCTCTGTTCTCTTCTCAGACCCTCTTTCCATTAATGTGAAGGTGACATAATTCGCATCAGGTGACACTTGAAAACTGGTGACCCGCTTATCTCCCGTATAGAACACAAATGGTTCAGGCTCTGCTGTCATTTCCCTGTAGGCCTTGCTGGCTTCTCTTTGTTCTTCTCGCTTTCTGACCACCTGTAATAACTCCAGGTTCTCTTGCTTAAGGAACTGGTCTTTTTCACTTAAAGCAGGCTCTTTTTTCTCTTTCTTTTTCCCGGACTGGATGTTGGTGAGTTTCCTGAGGCTTCCTTCTTTAAGGGTGTACCAGTAGGCGTTATTCTCGAAACTGAAAGAAACGGCCTGATCCTGAGACATGAATTTTGGATTTGAAATCCTGCCAGGAAGTTCTGCCAGCACCTCTTTCTGGTTCTTTTTCAGGTCATGCAAAATTAGTTTCCCATCTTCTGAGTAAACCTTTTGGTTGCGCTGGGAATCATAATCGCCAAAAGGGGTTAAGGTCTTTTCTTCCTGAAGCTCCACTTTTTCAATCTGGTCCAGCCTGCCCAGTGAAATCTTGTGAAGCGAATCGGCTGGATCCCCTTCTGACCGATATTGGAAATAAATGGTTTTGCTGTCCTCGCTCCATCGGACCTGATCAGGAAAGGTTCCCATCCAGGCGGGGTCCTGCATGATCATTTCTACGCTGAGTTCTGATTTTTGGGCTACTGTCCCAAGGGACAGCAGGAGTCCCAGTAGGAATAAGAAGTGTTTATTCATTTGCTCGTGTATTTCACGGCTGCAAAAAGAGCAGCTTTAAAAAAATTTGGAGCAAGATAAGAAAATCTCAATAGGGAATAACGCCCAACCTGAAATCAGCAAGTTGAATAGCCTGTATAACTACTTTCCCCTCAAGATAGAATTTTTGTAATCCCTGTGATTGCGTATGGTGGATTCATACAGGCTGAGATTTTGTAGTTCTTCTTCTGAGCGGGCTATGTGTCGCATGAGCTTTTCGCGAATGGATCCCTCGTTAATTTGAGACAAAGCCTTCTGGTACAGGCGGAGAATCGTTTTTTTCTGCTTTATGCTATATTTTACCAGTAGGGGAACATTCTTACCGATTGTACCCAGATACCGACCTCTGAAGGCGGTGAAAATAATCAGGGATTTGAATGATATGAGATCAAAGTTCAGATTTTGGATTTCCTCCTCTAGTTCCATCCGGAATTTCGCAGCGCATTGAATTTGATTTTTAAGTAAATCGCGCAGCGTACCCTCAGGTGTCTGCTGCAGTAAACGGGAATAAGTCTCGGAAAGCTGCACATTCCGCCTGATAAGGTTATGAAGTTTCTTCGCCCATTTCTTTCGTTCATCGTCCATCATCATGTCATTTTGGGTACTCCAACCGGAAGTGTCAAAACAAATATGCTATTCACGCTCAACACTTTCGGATCCGTCTCCATGGTTCCTTATTTCCTTGAGGGGGTGCAGGGCGGGTCCCTCGAGAACCATTCCATCGGTGTCAAACCTGCTCCCATGACAAGGACAATCCCATGTTTTTTCTGCATTGTTCCAATGGACAACGCACGCCAGGTGTGTACAGAATGCGGAGTGCATTTTCAGTTCCCCCAGCTCATTTCTGCATGCGGCCACTTTGTGACCGTCCTTGGAAATAATTTTTCCCTCTCCAATTTTAAGGTTGTCTAATCCGGCCTCACTTTTGGAAAAGGGAAGGTCCTTGATGTATTGCGCTGCTACATTAACATTCTCTTTTACGAAGTCTCCAGCCGATTTAAAAGGTGTAAACCTGTTGGCGGCATATAGCTTTGAATAAGGGTTGCTTTTTCCGGTGATTTGGTCGCGGATTAATAGGGCAGAGAGGGTCCCATAGACGAGGCCGTCCGTGGAAAATCCCGTAGCCACATAAATCCGGGAGTTGTCTTTCTTTTTACCGATATAGGGTAATTTATCTGCGGGTTTATAATGTTGCCCGCCCCATCGATGGGTGATCTGGGAAATCTCAAAATGGTCTTTCAGGAACCTTTCGAGTTTTTCAATATGTTTCTGATTGTCACTGGCTTGTCCCACTTTATGGGGCTGTCCTATTGCCATAATATACTGGTCACCTCCTCTGGTGTACGACCGGAAAGATATTTTTTCACCATTTTGATAGAAGCCCCAGAAAATACCCTCGGGATAGGTGCCAGCTGCCAATATAGCGGCTACTCCGTATTCCCGGTAGGGACCCAGCACCGTATGAAACTGCACTTCCACTCCTTTTGGAGTGTGCGTGGCTTCTATACAATTTTTGGCCTTTATGGTGTGATTCAGGGTTTTTAGTATGACTCCGCTATCCTGTTCCTCAATTTGTGTTACTCTGGTGTTTTCATAGATTCTGCATCGGGAGCTTTCTAAAGCCGTGGCCAGACCCTGCACGTATCTCAGTGGATTGAATTGTGCCTGGCCACCCACCCGGACTCCACGCTCCACATGGAACGGAATATCTGTTTTCTCAGCTGGTTCCATCACAACGCCCGCTTCCTTGGCTGTGTCTAGTTCCTGATCAATTTTATCGGTGTGTTTACTGCTCTCAGAATACAAAATCCAGGGAACGCGCTGAAAGTCACAGTCGATGGAAAATTTTTCGATATTTCTGCCTATCAGATCAAGAGCCTCCTGCCGGGACGAGACTACATCACGTATTACTTTATTGTCATACTTGGATTGAAGAGAAGAAAGAACCTGATCAATGGTGAAATATAAATTGCCGGTACTGTGCGCAGTTGTTCCACCCCCCACCTTTCTTGCCTCCAGGACAACCACATTTAACCCGGCCTCGGAGAGTAGTTGTGCGGCGGTGATTCCGGTGATACCGCCTCCTATTATAGCTACATCTACCTCAAGATCTTGCTGAAGTCTGGGGAAACTGGTGGGGGCACTGAATGAATGCCATATTGATTTGGTAAACATAATTGGCTGTTTTTATGCATGAAAAAAGCTGTTTGAAGATCCCTACGGATTCCTTTAATTTTTCTTGGTCGACCAGTACATTCCATTCTTAATCAACCCAACTAATTACTACCAAGAAAAATAGGCGGAGGACGTTCCTCAAACAGCTCTGATTAACTCTTTTGCTGCGGATTTTTATTTTGCTTTTTTATTCAGTCTGCTTTCCGCCATTTCTGTAAGAAGGTCGTCTGTCTTGTACTCTTCATCCAGAGTTTCTTGTAGTTTCCTGGCGATGCCATCATGTCCCAGTTCCTTGGCAAAGCGAACGGCTGTGCCGTATGTTGAAATTTCGTAGTGTTCAACCCGCTGAGCCTCTGCGATAACCCCTGCGTCGATGACATCTGTATCCAGCTTTTCTTTCATAAATTCCTCGGCCTCTTTAATCAATCCTTCCATTGCCTTACATTCTTCTCCGGTAGGCTCAATCCCGAGTTCGTCGGCAATTTCTTTAAGGCGTTTCTGATGCTGTTTGGTCTCTTCGAGATGGTTTTTGAATGCATCTTTAAGTTTGTCATCCTTGGCTCGTTTCTGGAGTTTGGGTAACGCTTCAATCAATTGCGTTTCTGCACTGTACAGATCTTTAATTTGGTGCTCAAACAAATCCTTCAAATTCTTCATCTGTCTACTGTTTTTGATTTAGCTAAAATAGAGGTTGAAGATTTCTAAACCCGTTAAATACCTGGTAAATTGTTGTTGCTTTTTTACTAAAAAAGAAAATATTTTTTAATACAAGGGATGAGGTTTTGGAAGTTCAGGTATGGAATTTAAAAGGAGAAAGAGTAACTTCGTGCTTACAAAAGCAATAAATATGGAGCTGAGTGAATTCATCAGGGACGTACCCGATTTTCCCAAACCCGGAATTGGGTTCAAGGATATCACTCCTTTATTGATGAATGCGGATGCCATGCGTGAAGCAGTAAGGCAATTTCTGGAGCGGCTTGAAGGCCAGGAGATTCATAAAGTAGTGGGAATTGAATCCAGAGGATTCTTTTTTGCCACCCTGCTGGCGGAGCATTTAAGAGCTGGATTCGTACCTATTCGGAAACCCGGAAAACTGCCTTACGATACTAGAAGAGAAGCTTATGAACTTGAATACGGTACAGATTCATTGGAAGTGCATGTAGACGCTATTGAAAAGGGGGATAGAGTACTTATTCATGATGATGTCCTTGCTACAGGTGGAACTGCTGCAGCGGCGGTACGTCTGATAGAAGCCATGGGGGGTGAAGTGGTACAGGTAAATTTCCTTATGGAACTTTCCTTCTTAAATGGCCGCAGTAAATTATCGGGCCAGGAGGTTGTCAGTCTCCTTCAGTATTAAAGGGCATTTTTAGTGACCCAAAGTTTCCAGCCAATAATGGCCAACTGGACCTTGTTTGCCTGAGCAAGATCCAATTTTTTTTTAGTATAACTGGGCAGCAGTTTTTTATTGATCCGGGCCAGGAGTTGGAAAACCTTTTTTTTCATAAAACCGGGTTTTCTAACAAAGATACTCATTTCTGAATTTGACGCAGGTCAGGAGTTCAAATGGGAAAATAAAACCTAAATAAAAGAAAGAACCAAAAATTTAAATTATTCTTCATATGAGTATTGTATACATGTTTCTGGGGTTAGTGCTATTGGTGGTAGGAGGAGAGTTCCTGGTGCGGGCCAGTGTCGGAATATCTTTTAAAGCCAAGCTTTCGAAAATGGTTATAGGTCTGACGGTGGTGTCCTTTGCGACTTCGGCTCCAGAATTGCTCGTTAGCCTGGAGGCTGCCCTTGATGGGCATTCAGACATTGCTCTGGGAAACGTGATCGGGTCAAACATCGCCAATATCGGACTGGTTCTGGGGATAACGGCCATGGTTTCCCCGCTGCTCATTGAAAAGGATTTTTACCAGTTTAACTGGCCGGTGATGATGTTGTTTTCATTAGTATTGTACTTTTTTCTACAGTCCGGTGAGGTGCTCACGCGGATGGAAGGACTGCTTTTACTGGGTGCTCTTGTTATTTATCTCTTTTTCCTTATTCGACTGGCAAGGAAAACTCCGGAAAAACCTGTTGAAGATATCGATCAGAATCTGGAGACGGTATCCACCTTTAAAATTTTTATTTGGTTGCTCATTGGGGGGGGTGCTTTATGGGGGGGTGCCGAATTATTAGTTTCCGGAGCCATTGGACTTGCCACTTTATTGGGGGTGAGCGAAAGGGTAATTTCTGTTACTATGATTGCTGTGGGAACCAGTATACCGGAATTGGCTGCCTCGGTGATTGCGGCTGCAAAAAAAGAAAAAGCGCTTTCCCTGGGGAACCTTATTGGCTCAAATATCTTCAATATAGGTGCTGTGTTGGGGATTACCTCCCTTATTCAGCCCATTGTAGTGTATTCTGAACAAATTTTAGATAATGATATTTTCTGGATGTTGGGATTCGCCCTGATTTTACTTCCTTTTGCCTTTCTCCCCCAGAAATTCCAGATTGGAAGATTAAAAGGTTTTTTATTGGTTGCGGGATATGGTGTTTTTGTTAGTCTAGCCTTCATCATGGAATAGAAAGGGGTGTGGATGCTAAAAAATCATAAATTTTCATTTTGACCCCCTAATTTTGGTGGGTGGTAAAACTAGAAATACTATTTTTGGAGTCATAAATCAAAATCAAGAATATGGCTATACTCCGATTCCGTGCCTTACAGGAGGCTCACAACCGCAAACCCTTAGAAATAAAAGATCCTGCCCGACGTTCTGAATTATTCGGGAGTAATGTGTTTAATGAGGAGGCCATGCGCCAGTATTTGACCCGGGAAGCCTTCGAAAACGTGATGCAGGCGAACCAGGTGGGTGCCAAAATCGGCCGGGATATTGCAGACCATATTTCTACGGGAATGAAGGAATGGGCTATCTCCAAGGGAGCAACTCACTATACGCACTGGTTTCAACCACTTACAGGTACCACTGCTGAAAAACACGATGCCTTCTTTGAAACCATAGGGGAGGGTCGCTCCATTGAAAAGTTCGGAGGGAACCAATTGGTACAACAGGAGCCCGATGCCTCCAGCTTCCCTCATGGAGGCCTGCGGAACACGTTTGAGGCGCGGGGTTATACCGCGTGGGATCCCACTTCTCCTGCCTTTATATATGGTACTACTCTTTGTATACCCAGTGTTTTCGTGTCTTATACGGGAGATGCCCTGGATTTTAAAACCCCTTTACTACGGGCGCTCCAGGCAGTGGACAGAGCCGCCACGAAGGTGGCACGCTATTTTGATCGGAATGTGAAGAAAGTTCAGGCAACGCTTGGATGGGAGCAGGAATATTTTCTGATAGATTCTGCTCTTGCAGATTCCAGGCCCGATATAACCTTAGCCGGTAGGACCTTACTGGGACATACTCCTGCAAAAGGTCAGCAGTTAGACGACCATTATTTTGGATCGATTCCGACTCGGGTGTTAGCTTTTATGAAAGACCTGGAGTTGGAATGTACCAAACTGGGAGTACCAGTGAAAACCAGACATAATGAAGTGGCTCCGAATCAGTTTGAGCTGGCTCCTATTTTTGAAGAAGCCAACCTGGCGGTGGATCACAACTCGCTCTTGATGGATTTAATGCACAAAGTTGCAGAGCGCCACAATTTCGTGGTTTTATTACATGAGAAGCCCTTTGCCGGAATCAATGGTAGTGGAAAACACAATAACTGGTCTTTGAGTACCGATACAGGAGTCAATCTGCTGGGACCGGGAACAACCCCTATGAAGAACCTGCGGTTTCTTACCTTCTTTATCAATACAATTAAAGCAGTACACGATCACGAGGAATTGTTGCGGGCAACCATAGCGAGTGCTTCAAATGATAACAGACTGGGAGCTAATGAAGCTCCACCTGCTATCATGTCGGCCTTTATCGGTTCTCAATTGACAGAAGTTCTTGATGAGTTGGAAAAAGTAACCGATGGGAAGCTTTCTCCTCAGGAAAAGACCGAACTCAAGCTGAACGTAGTGGGTAAAATACCAGAGATATTACTGGACAATACGGACAGAAACCGGACTTCTTCTTTTGCTTTTACGGGCAATAAATTTGAATTCCGGGCAGTCGGCTCCCTGGCCAACTGTGCACAGCCTATGACGGTTATCAATACCATTGTTGCCAATCAGCTTTTTGAATTCAAAAAGGAAGTGGATCATCTGATTAAGAACGAGAAAATGAAGAAGGATGATGCCATCTTCAATGTCCTGAGAGATTATATCAAACAATCCAGGAACATACGTTTTGAAGGGGATGGCTATGGGGAAGCCTGGGAGCAGGAAGCCATGAAGCGCGGTTTGAGCAACCATAAGAACACCCCGCGGGCCCTCAAAATCAAATCGCAGGAAAAGACATTCGATCTTTTTGAGAAACTCGGAGTCATGAACCGCGTTGAATTGCGTGCTCGCTATGAAATCGAATTGGATGAATATTCCATGAGAATACAGATTGAGAGCCGCATTCTGGGAGATATCGCGCGAAACCACATCATTCCCACTGCCATACGGTATCAGAATGTGCTTATTAAAAACGTGCGGGGGCTGAAGGAGATTTATGGAGATAATTTTGAGAAACACTCCAAAGAGCAGATGCAGATAATAGAGGATATTTCTTCTCATATAGAACGCATCAACAGTGATGTGACTCAGATGATAGAAGCTCGAAAAAGAGCTAATGTGATGGAGAGTAAAGAGGATCGTGCTTTTGCATATTGTGATCAGGTGCGGCCGTATCTGGCGACCATCAGATACCACTGTGATAAACTGGAATTGCTTGTGGACGACGAAATATGGCCGCTTACTAAATACAGGGAATTGTTATTCACCATCTAGTTCTTCAAATCTGTTTATCTTTGACCATCAAAATCAGATCATGAGTCAGGAAATAAGTAAGCGGTATGCCCAGCGGGGGGTCTCGGCAGGTAAGGAAGAGGTGCACAAAGCCATAAAGAACGTGAACAAGGGATTGTTCCCAAAGGCGTTCTGCAAAATTGTACCGGACCACCTCACCGGAGATGACAATTACTGTCTGATTATGCATGCTGACGGGGCGGGCACCAAATCCTCATTGGCATATCTTTATTGGAAGGAAACGGGGGATATGAGCGTATGGAAGGGAATAGCACAGGATGCCCTGATCATGAATATCGATGATTTGTTGTGTGTGGGAGCGACGGATAACATCATGCTGTCCTCTACCATTGGACGTAACAAAAACCTGGTTCCGGGGGAAGTGATTTCTGCCCTTATTAACGGCACCGAAGAACTCCTGGAAGAACTGGCAGCATTTGGGGTGTCCATTCATTCTACCGGGGGTGAAACGGCAGATGTGGGAGATCTGGTTAAAACCATTATCGTGGATTCCACCGTGACCGCCAGAATGAAGCGCAGTGAGGTCATTGACAATGCTAATATTCGTCCAGGGAATGTTATTGTAGGTCTGGCTTCCTTTGGGCAGGCCGTCTATGAAAAGGAATATAATGGCGGGATGGGAAGCAATGGATTAACTTCTGCCCGCCATGATGTTTTTGATAAATATCTGGCTCAAAAATATCCTGAAAGTTTTGATGCCTCCATTCCGGAAGATCTGGTTTACAGTGGCTCGTTAAAACTCACCGATAAGGTCGAAGGATCTCCATTGGATGCCGGAAAGCTGGTGTTGTCTCCGACTCGCACCTATGCGCCGGTCATTAAAAAAATTCTGGAGAAATATACGAATCAGGAAATTCACGGGATGGTTCACTGTAGTGGGGGAGCCCAAACCAAAATCCTTCATTTTATCGATGACCTGCATGTTGTTAAGGACAATCTCTTTGAGCTTCCACCATTATTTAAGCTGATTCAGAAAGAAAGCGGGACTGACTGGAGGGAAATGTATCAGGTTTTTAACATGGGGCATCGGATGGAGCTTTATGTTGACCAGGAAATTGCAGAGGATATAATTTCGATTTCCACCTCTCTGGGTGTAGATGCCAGAGTGATTGGAAGGGTAGAGAATTCCCCGAAGAAGAAGCTGACCATTAAAAGTGAAATGGGAGAGTTCATTTATTAATTTTTTTCTTTTCCGAAGGCTTCATTGTTGGTCCGGCATTAAAAGATGGACAGGCCGGTGAGCTGAGTCAAGCGTTCCAGAACATCCATGCCTAAGGCCGAATTGCCATTGGGATTCAGGGGCGGGCTCCAGACCGCAACTGCATAATGTTGTGGATGGAGCGCCACTATTCCGCCGCCAACGCCACTTTTACCAGGAAGTCCTACCTTGAAGGTGAATTCCCCGGCTTCATCATAAAAACCACAGGTCTGCATCAGGGCATTGATCCGTTTAACTTGTACGGAGGTTAAGATTTCCCGCTCGGTTTCCAGTAATTTACCCTGGTTGGAGAATAAAATGAATGCCTGAGCCAGATCTTTACAGGACATTTCGATCGCGCATTGGTGAAAGTAAAGGTCTAAAACATCAGCAGCTTTATTCTCAATATTTCCAAAGGATTTCATGTAGTTTACCAGGGCCCTGTTCCGATAACCTTCCTGAGCTTCAGAGGCTGCAACCACTGGATCAAAATCAATGCTGTCATCGCCGGTGATTTCGTGAATGAAAGTCAGAAGAGCCCCTTTGGGATTGGAAAAATTGGAAACAAGGACATCGGCTACCACCAGAGCCCCCGCGTTAATAAAGGGGTTTCGAGGTATCCCTGCTTCGTTCTCCAGTTGAGAAAGGGAATTGAAAGGCACTCCTGAAGGTTCTACATCTACCCGGTTCCACAATTCGTCTCCGATCGCCTTCATGGCAAGGGCCAACGAAAAAACCTTGGAGATACTCTGAATAGAAAACCGCTCGTTACTATCGCCAAAACAATAATGTCTCCCTTTACAGTCCAGAAGATGCATGCCGAATTTATCCGGGGGTACTTTCGCCAATTCAGGTATATACGAGGCCACCCTTCCAGAGATCGGGGTATCTGCAAACTCACTTTGTATCTGTTTTAGTATGAGGTTATAGTCCATTATTTCAGTTCCTTAAGGGAGGCGCCGGGTTCAATTTCATAGGGGGCTGTGTCGGGGAGGAAAATTCGGGCAGAGAGACTACCCATTAAAGTGATTTCTTTTCCCTTAACCGCTAACCAGCTTCCTTCCCGAAGACCTACAACAGGTATATTATTGAACTGGTGAAACTCCCTGATGCGTGTTTCTCTTGTTTCTCCCTGATGAGTCGACGAGGGATCCGGATCCAGATAATGCGGATTAATATTGAAGGGAATTAGTCCCAGGGTATTGAAACTGGGAGGGTAGACTATAGGCATATCATTGGTGGTTTTCATAGTCAGCCCGGCGATGTTTGTTCCTGCACTCGTACCTAAATAAGGGGTGCCCTGGCTTACTGCTTCCTTCAATGGCTGCATCAATCCCAGTGAATAGAGGGTGCGAACCAATAAAAAGGTGTTTCCACCTCCAGTGAAAATCCCCTGTGCTTGCTGGATAGCCTCCACTTGGTTAGGAAACTGGTGGAGACCCTTTAAATCTAGGTTGATTTTTGCAAATGCTGCTCGTGCTTTTTCTGTATAATCATCGTGGCTTATTCCTCCGGGCCTTGCATAAGGGATAAATAAGACCTGTGAGCCTACCGAATAAAATTCTTTAAGTTCCAAAAGCAGGTAATCCAGATAAGCTTGATCGTGGAGGGTGGAGGTGCTAGCCAGAAGCATGTTCTTCATTAATCTCAGAATTTTTGTTTTTACCAAAGTTAATTAATTTGTCATGAAGGGGTATTTGTTTCACGTGGGTATGATTTCCAGATGAGGTCATTTAACGAAAGTTTAGTCTGTCAGTTTTGGTTGAATCCTGTAAAATTTTGTTATCTTAAAATCATAGAAGTTAATAAAAATGAATATAATGAATCGCTTGTTCTTTATAATGTTTTTGGTGGTTTCCATGGCTACGGCTCAGGAGGTTGATCGGGTCCTGTTAGAGGGGCAAGTCCATGTGCCTCCCGGAGACGATCCCTCAGGCATCACCGTTTTTAATACGGCCACCGGACAGGGAACCGTTACCCAAAATGATGGCGCTTTCAGCATTTTGGTCGCAACAGGGGATTCTGTACAGTTTTCTGCAGTTCAATACAACCCCTTTATTATAGAAATCGATCCTACTATTATAGAAGCGGGGCAGTTAAACATTTATGTATCGGCAAGTATTACGGAACTTCCTGAAGTACGTGTGGGAGAACCTGATTTATCCGGGAATATTGAGGTGGATGTGCGTAGAATTCCGACAGATGTTCCGGAGCTTCCGGTGGAATCTGCCGCTGATATCAATGAATTTGAATGGGAGTTTCGGCCGGACCCCCAAACCGCTCCTGAAAATGTGGCGATGGGCAGGCGCGGTCTCCAGCACGGATTAAATTTCGTGAATATCTTCAAGGGGCTGTACAATTCTTTTTCTCCAGATAAGGAAAACCCTGTGGCTGTAGAACAGAGTCTCCGGGCACTGTACGATGACAATTTCTTCCAGCAAAACCTGCAGATTCCCAGAAAAGACATCCATGATTTTCTCTTGTTTACCCGGGAACAAGGACTGGATCAGAAATTATTGGAAGAAGGTAATGAATTGGAACTGATTGAGTTCCTGGTTCAGGCCAGCAGGGAGTACAAAGGTCGGACACAAGAGGAAATGTAATATGAAGTTGAATGTGGTGAAGGTTCTATGGGGGTTTTGAGGTGGTCCCGGCTTGTTTCTGGTGGTTTTACTTGGGAAACGGCGGGAATAGTTTAAATTTAGCCATAAATTTAATTCACATCAACATGAGCATACGATACGCCTTCTTTTCTGTCTTTTTGGTGCTTTTCGGTCTGTCGGGAATGGCACAGGAAGCAGAAAATCAGGGAAGCCAGACCAGCGCTGATCAAACCCTGAATATTTTCAGTAAAATGACCCGAGAATTTGCGACTCCCAATCAGTTCAGGACAGCTTCAGGATCACCGGGTCCCGCTTATTATCAAAATGAAGCGGATTACAAAATGGATATAAAATTGGATGATCGAAACCAGCGACTGACCGGTCGGGAAACTATCACTTATCACAATAACTCTCCGGATGCCTTGGAATTTCTATGGGTACAGTTAGATCAAAACATGAGGGCTCCCGATGCCCCGGCTAAGGATAAAGATGGGAGTGGCTTACCTCCAGTAGTACCGGCAGGATCTCTGGTTGCTAATTATATGGATCAGTCCTATGAGGGGGGATTTAATATAACAGAAGTCAGTACAGGCGGCAAATCCCTTCCCTATTTCATCAATAACACCATGATGCGAGTGGATCTTCCGGAGCCGCTGCAGGCCGGTGAGAGTTTTTCATTCGATATTGCCTGGTGGTATAATATTAATAACTACATTCTGGACGGTGGAAGGTCTGGTTATGAATATTTTGAGGAAGATGGGAATTACCTTTATGTAATGGCACAATTCTTTCCTCGGATGGCGGTTTACGATGATGTAGAAGGCTGGCAGACCAGACAGTTCTGGGGAGATGCTGAGTGGGCGCTGCCTTTTGGGGATTATGAGGTGAGTATTACGGTTCCTGCGGATCATGTACTGGAAGCTACCGGAGACCTGCAGAACCGGAACCAGGTGTATTCCAGAAAGATGATGAGACGCTTTGAAGAGGCTAAAGATTCTTATGATCAACCCGTCATCATAGTTACTCAACAAGAGGCGGAAGAAGCGGAAAAAAGCTTTTCATGCAAAACCAAGACCTGGCAGTTCAAGGCCGAGCGCGTAAGAGATTTCGCTTTTGCCACCTCCAGGAAGTTCATTTTGGATATGATGGCCGTGAAAGTGGGAGAAAAAGATGTCATGGCCGTTTCCCTTTATCCTAAAGAAGGTAACCCGTTATGGGAGGAATTTTCTACAAAAGTAGTAGCACATACCCTTCAATCTTATTCTGAAAAAACTTTTGATTATCCTTACAGTAAGGCGGTGTCGGTTCATGCAGATCGGCAAGGAATGGAATATCCAATGATCTGCTGGAATCACGGACGACCCAATCCAGATGGGACTTATAGTGATGCGGTTAAATTTGGAATGATCAGTGTAATCATGCATGAAATTGGCCATAACTTCTTTCCGATGGTTGTGAACAACGATGAACGGGAATGGGGATGGATGGATGAAGGCCTGAATGCATTTCTACAATACCATTCCGAACAGGAGTTCGGGCAAAAATATCCCGAAGTCATTCAGGGGCTCAGCCAGTATCCTTCCAGAAGAGGGGAGCCTGCATCAATTACCCGGTATATGGCAGGAGATCCCCAGTACATTGCACCCATTATGAGCAATCCGGAAAACATTTTTCAATTGGGGAACAATGCCTATGGAAAACCGGCTGCTGGGCTGACCATCCTTCGGGAGACTATTATGGGTCCGGAAGCTTTTGATTTTGCATTTAAAACCTATGCACGTCGCTGGATGTTTAAACATCCTACACCCGAAGATTTTTTCCGGACCATGGAGGATGCATCAGGAGTGGAGCTGGATTGGTTTTGGCGCGGATGGTTCTATCGGACCGGGTATGTGGACCTGGGTGTACGAGAGGTTCAACAGGTATTCTTTACGGAGGAGCCGACACCTGCAGGGGAAGCCTTATTAGAGCGATTTAATATTTCGGATCCTGGGGAACTGGATGCACTTTTTGTAGTGACCCAAGATGAACTTTCGGATGGCCAGGTGGGGCAGGTACCGACTCAGCTGCCCCGGCTTTCACAGTTCTTAGAAGAAAACTTCAATGCTCAGGAACGGGCTGCTATGAACCAACCCCAGTATTTTTACGAAGTTACCTTTGAGCGGCTAGGGGAAATGCCGATGCCTCTAATCGTCGAATATACCTATAGTGACGGGTCTACCCAGCGAAAAAAATATCCGGTTCAAATCTGGAGAATGGGGAATGAGACCGTCAGTAAAATTGTCGCTTCTGATAAAGAGATTACTAAAGTCGTGGTGGATCCGGATTTAGAAACTGCGGATGTGGATTTAGGGAACAATACCTGGAACCTGCGATCCTAAATAGGACCGAGTTCAATTAATCTTATACTTGAAGAAAGCTGGCTTTCACCTTTAACAAGTCAGCTTTCTTTTTAGATGATTAAGTCATTATATTTGCATACTATGTGGACAACTCCTTTATTCATAAGCGGCGCAGAGATCGCCTTTATAATTTTCATCGTTGTGATGGTCTTTGGTGCTGACAAGGTTCCGGAGATTGCCCGGGGTTTGGGTAAAGGACTCAAAACCATCCGAAATGCGACCAATGACATCAAAAGTGAGGTCATGAAAAGTGCCGAAAAGCAAGGCTTGGATACCAGCCTTGCTGATGACGTCAGAAAGGAAATCGATCAGGTCAAGGAGGATTTAGACGAGTTTACTGGTTCGGTAAAGCGTCGCTAGTTCCATTCTGTTAGAATATCTCATTTTTTTCTGCTGATGGTAAGTCCATCTCTGATGGGAAGCATTACGGTGGTGAAGCGGTCGTCCTCTGCCAGACGTTTGTTGTATTGGATCAAAGCCTGAGTGGAAGTATCCCCTTCCTGCAGATCCTGACTAACTTTTCCACTCCACAGAACATTATCGGATAGAAGAACGCCTCCCGAGGTAAGCTTATCGAAGATTAAATCTAGATAAGTGGAGTAATTCGGTTTATCAGCGTCGATAAAAACAAGGTCGAACTTCATGTCTAATTCCGGAATAATCGTGCGGGCATCTCCTATGTGTTGGTGAATCCGCTCTCCCATTCCTGACTGGTCGAAATAGCGTCGCTGGAGGTCATACAATTCCTCGTTGATATCGATGGTATGCAGGGCTCCATCTTGGCGAAGTCCTTCAGCAAGACATAAGGCTGAATAGCCTGTGTAAGTTCCTATTTCTAAAATGTTTTTGGGTGCAACCAGTTGAGAAATCAGACTCAGGAGCCTGCCTTGATAATGACCACTGAGCATCCTGGGGCGGAGTACTTTGGAATGGGTCTCTCTATTGAGTTGACGGAGTAATTCCGGTTCTTTGTCCGTGTGTTGTTCAATGTACTTTTCTATAAGAGGAGAGAGTATATCCATAGCTGAAGCTTTTCACAAAGATAGTCTTTTTGATTTTTCCTTTTTTAGAAGATCCAAGGATGACAGCCTGTGATGGTCAAAAATGTTTAAATTTACTGCAAAAGCCATTGATATGAACTTCACCTTTACCCGGGCCTATGCAGAAAATCTAGATCGAAAGGACCCGCTAAAAGACTACAAACAAGCTTTCCATTTCCCTAAGGTAGATGGAAAAGAGGTGCTCTATTTCACCGGCAACTCCTTAGGGTTGCAACCAAAAATCGCAAGGGACTATGTCGATGAGATTATGGATGACTGGGCTAATCTTGCGGTGGAAGGTCATTTTTCCGGCTCCAGACCCTGGTGGGATTATCACGAACGCTTTCAGGACAAGCTGGCGGCAATAGTGGGGGCCAAGCCTTCCGAAATTACTGTAATGAACACCCTTACGGTCAATCTACATTTGATGATGGTCTCGTTTTATAGGCCTACCCGGAATAGGTTTAAGATTATATGTGAGGAAAAGGCTTTCCCGAGTGACCAGTATATGATGGCCAGTCAGGTGCGCCATCACGGTTTAAACCCTGAAGATTGTATAGTGGAGGTTAGCAAACGTCCAGGTGAACATTTTTTCCGAACCGAGGATATTATAGAAGTCATCAATCAGGTAGGACAGGAGTGTGCATTGGTGCTTTTGGGAGGCGTTAATTATTACAACGGACAGGTACTGGATATGGCACAAATAACCGATGCAAGTAAGGCTGTGGGGGCCATGGTGGGCTGGGATCTGGCTCATGCGGCCGGGAATGTCGAACTTCATTTACACAAATGGGGGGTGGATTTCGCCGCCTGGTGTAGTTATAAATACCTCAATTCAGGTCCGGGAAGTGCCTCTGGCTGTTTTATTCATGAGCGGCATCATGGAAGAAAAGACATTCCCCGCTTTGAAGGCTGGTGGGGTCATAGCAAGGAAAGAAGGTTTTTAATGGAGCCTGATTTCCAGCCGGAACCTGATGCCAATGCCTGGCAAATTAGCAATGCCTCTGTGCTATCCATGGCGCCATTTTTAGCGTCCCTTGAACTTTTCAATGAAGTAGGGTTACCAAAACTCATTGCGAAGCGCCAACAACTGGTCGCTTATTTGGAATTTGTGATTGATCAGGTAGCAGGGAAGGTGGAAGCGGAATTTGAAATAATTACTCCAAAAGATCCATCCCAGCGGGCAGCCCAAATATCCCTATTATTGGGAGAGAATGGAAAAGAAATCTTTGATCATTTGATGAGAAGGGGTGTTATTGTGGATTGGAGGGAACCCAGTGTGATCCGACTTGCACCGGTTGCTTTTTACACGTCCTTTGTGGACCTCTATGAATTTGGTGAAATACTAGTAGAAGCTATTGAACTCAGCGCTTCAAACTAGCACAAATAAAGCGCTACCGGTGAAAAAAGTAAAGAGGAATCCAGCAGAAATATCTTCTTTCCGAAAAGCCTGCCGGAACAATGAATAAAGAGGAGATAACTTAAAAAAGCTTGTGTATTATTTTTTTGTGACCAGACTTACGGGTCTTGATATCACACCAGTTGCTCACTTAAGTTATCTCCGTATTCCAAAAGAACTTATAGTCGTCTTCCTGTTAATAATTTGTAGATAATCATGATCACAGCAATCACTATCAGGATGTGGATGATGCTTCCTAAATCCGGGAAAGCAAAGTATCCAATCAGCCATCCAATTATCAACAGAACGATGATAAGCCATACTAAATCTCTCATAGGTAGGTTATTTTTTGTAACATATGGTTACTGGTTAAAAAATGTTTTTAATTATTCCGGTTAAAAATATTGCGGCTTATTCTATTTGTTTAGATTAAAGATACATAAATAACAGGTTGATGCTCTGTGGTTTAACTTCTGTTTAACGCGATCTTTTGTTTGTTTTTGGATCAGCCCAGAGATGAAATCCCGCGGAACGTTAATCTTACAGTAATTCTTGTGGGGGAGTGGGCCGTTTGAAGTAAAAGCTTAATTTTGATCTGTAAAAGCACGTCATGCGGAGCAAAAAGAAGATCGGTATTGTAGGTTCTGGTTTAGTGGGTACTTTGTTGGCTATTTATCTCAGGCACTTAGGGTATGAGGTAGTGGTTTTTGATCGTCGGCCGGATATGAGGAAGGTGGGATTTTCGGGTCGCTCGATTAATCTGGCGATTTCGGATCGTGGCTGGACGGCATTGAAGGAGGCTCAGATTGATAAACAAATCAGGGCACTTGCGATTCCTATGTATAAAAGAGCCCTTCATGTGGTGGATAAACCCCTGTATTATCAACCTTATGGGGAAAGTGATCAGGCTATCTATTCTATTTCTCGAGGGCTTCTCAATGGCACTATGATTGATCTGGCAGAAAATCGGGGAGTTATTTTCCGATTTAATGAAAAGATTTGGGATATTGATCTTGAACAAGCGTGTATTTATGCCGGGGATGCAGACAAACAGGCCTTAACCCCCCATCAGTTTGATGTGGTATTTGGGGCAGATGGGGCGTTTTCCAGAATAAGGCATAAAATGCAGCGCCAGAGCAGATTTGATTACTCACAGCACTTTTTAAAAGTAGGATATAAAGAACTGCGGATTCCTCCCAATAAGGACGGAAGCCATAAGCTGGAGAAAAACTCTTTTCATATCTGGCCCAGAAGAGATTTCATGTTGATCGCCATGCCTAATCTTGATGGGAGTTTTACCAGTACTCTTTTTCTTCCTTTTGAAGGCGAATACTCTTTTGAAAGTTTAGATACCAAGGAGAAAACGGCTGCTTTTTTTGATCGATTTTTTCCGGATGTCAAGGATGAAATCGAAAACTTGACTCAGGATTTCTTTAAGAATCCTACCAGTTCCATGGTGACCATCAAGTGCTATCCATGGACTTATCAGGATAAGGTTGCTTTGATAGGGGATGCTTCTCATGCAGTAGTACCATTTTACGGACAGGGAATGAATGCAGGATTTGAAGATGTTAAAGTTCTCGTAGACCTGCTGATTGCTCACCAATTTGATTGGGAAAAAACACTACAGGATTATCAACGTCTACGGAAACCACAGGCAGATGCAATTGCTGAACTGAGTTATCAGAACTTCCTGGAAATGAGTAGCGATACAGCCGATGAAGATTTTCTTTTAAGGAAAAAAATTGAAGCCTGGTTTACTGAGCTGCACCCCGATAGGTGGATTCCTCTTTATTCCCGGGTGACGTTTTCGAACCGGCCTTATACCGAGGCCATAGAGGAAGGTGCCCGGCAAGATAAAATTATGGATGAGATCATGAATGATCCAGAATTACGACGTACCGACTGGAAGTCTTCCCAAACAGAAGAAAAAATACTGGCCCTTCTTCACCATTTTGAAGATTCCAGGCAGAAAAGTCAGGAACCCAAAATCTTCTTTTCTAGCGCTCTAGGATAAACTCCTGGTCCTCGACATCATCTGGATTAAGATAAAGGCTCTCGTATACATCATTGAGCTCCTTACGGTCTTCAAGTAGAATAATAAGGGTATCGTCTGCCTCAATTTCCGTAGAACCATTAGGAGTGAGGAACTCATCGTTCCGGGAAATCATGGCAATAATGGACTTTCGGGGGAAACTCAGATCCACAATGCGTTTTCCTACGGAGAGATTTCCAAGTGGAATTTTAATTTCCCGTATCATGGATTTGGTGCTTTCCGAGAGAAAGGTATCCACCGGAGATTTAGGTTTGACTTTCATCGGAAGCGCAACATGCAGCCATTTGGCCACTATAGAGAGGGTGGTTCCCTGAAGCAGGACCGAGGTGACGGATATGAAAAAGACAATATGAAAAATCATCGGTGCTTTTTCAATTCCGGCAATAAGGGGATAGGTCGCAAATACAATTGGAACGGCTCCCCGTAAACCTACCCATGAAATGTACCACCGGCGTCTCATCTTCATTTTAAAGGGAAGTAAGCTCAGAAAGACCCCTACAGGTCGAGCCACAATAATCAGGAAAGCAGATGCAGCCATTCCGAGTCCCAGAACAGGTAGAATTTGAGAAGGGTAGACCAGAAGTCCCAGCGTCAAAAACAGGACAATTTGCATCAACCAGGCTGTCCCGTCGAAAAACCGAAGAATGGTCCGCTTATGGATAAGATCCTGATTTCCCAAATACAGTCCTGCAAGATAAACAGCTAAAAACCCATTCCCCCCAAGGGTATCCGTGACGGAGAACACCAGGAACATTATAGCGATTACCAGTACCGGATATAGGCCTTCAAAATCAAGAGAAATGCGATTGATGATGATTTTCCCCAGCTTACCCAGGAAAAATCCGAGGGCGGCCCCCAGCACCAGTTGCTGAATGAAAAGAGGAACGATTGACCACAAGCTTTGATCAGGATTTAAAACCATCCCTAAACAAGCTATGGTCAACATGTACGCCATGGGGTCGTTACTTCCGCTCTCTAACTCCAGGGTTGGCCTTAAATTACTTTTTAGGGCGAGGTTTTTCGAGCGCAAGATGGAAAACACCGCTGCCGCATCAGTTGAAGATACAATCGAACCCAGCAGGAGAGCCTCAAATATGGTGAAATCTGTGATGGCCCAAACGAAGACACCTAAAGACACAGCCGTGAAAAAGACACCCAGGGTAGAGAGGGAAATTCCCTGCCATAGGATCGGTTTCACAGACTTCCAGTTCGTGTCCAAACCTCCTGAGAACAAAATGAAGTTCAAAGCTACAATACCAATGAATTGCGCTATGGAGGGGTCATCAAATTCGATTCCTCCCACTCCATCACTCCCCGCAAGCATACCAACTAGTAGAAATAACAACAGGGTGGGGACCCCGAATCTATAGGAGGTTTTTCCTGCAAAAACACTTATTAACAGTAGTATTGAGCCGATCAGGAGAATGTTTTCGGGAGTAAGATTCATGCGCTAACTAACGTTTTGACGTCCAGCTCAAAAATAAAATTTTTAGTTCTTATAGGAGCTGCCGAAGCAAAAAAAATGGCAGCTGCAGGTAGGTTAGTTTCGAAAATGCCCGAAAAATTCCGGTTTTCCGTTAGAAGTTTATTGCATTAAAAAAAGCCGCCATAGTGGCGGCCTTTTGACAATCAGATCTTACTTAAAACTTCTGAATAATTCTTCCATTTTCTCACGCTCCTCCTGGGCCAATTGCTCATCGACAAGAATCCGGCCACTGTGTTCATCTGTTATAATTTTACGTCTGGAAGCGATTTCCATCTGTACTTGTGGAGGAATCGTGAAAAATGATCCACCCGAAGCACCACGTTCAATAGGTACTACTGCAAGCCCATTTTTTACACTTTGACGGATGCGCTTATATGCTTTCACAAGACGCTCCTCAATTTGCTTTTCGTACTCGTTTGATTTCTCAATCAGGGCCTGTTCTTCTTTTTCCGTTTCAGCAAGAATTTCATCCAATTCCCCTTTTTTATGAGAAAGGTGATTTTCTCTTTCAGTGAGTCGTTCTTTTGTTTGCTCTATCACTTCTTTCTTTTGTTCAATCTGAACTCTGAATTCTCTGATATGCTTTTGAGCCAGTTCTATTTCAAGTTCCTGATATTCAATTTCCTTAGAAAGCGAGTTGAATTCCCGGTTGTTCCGGACGTTCTTTTGCTGTTCGGTGTATTTCTTTATAGCCGCTTTGGCCTCTTCGATTAAATTCTCTTTATTGCTGATGTCACTCTTTATGACTTCCAGGTCTCCATGCAGCCGTTCCAAACGGGTGTTCAGACCGGCAACCTCGTCTTCTAAATCTTCTACCTCCAAAGGAAGTTCACCGCGCACGTTTCTGATCTCATCTACACGAGAGTCGATTAATTGAAGATCATACAGCGCTCGTAACTTCTCTTCTACAGTAACTTCGGTCTTTTTTGCCATAGTCAAAAATACTTGATAGGATTGGTGTTTGTGTGTGATAAAACGACTGCAAAATTAGGAAATTTTTCCCTAAGATAGTCACACAACAAATCTTTTGTAAATTGTTCGCTCTCATAATGGCCGATATCAGCCAAAATAAATTGGTTTTCTGCCTGGAAAAAATCGTGGTACTTAAAATCAGCACTTAAAAATATATCTGCTCCTCCAGCTTTGGCCTGATTAATGGCAAAGCTCCCGCTTCCTCCCAGGACCGCCACCTTTCGAATAGGCTTGCCTCTGAGGGTCGAGTGTCGGATGCACCCGGTTTTAAACACTTTTTTGACGTGTTCTAAAAAGGTGGTTTCCTCTTCAGGCTTCGCTAAATCTCCAATCATTCCCATTCCCAGATGCTGATGTTCGTTTTCCAGGGTGGTGATTTCATAAGCCACTTCTTCATAGGGATGTGCTTTGAAAAGGGCGTTAGTGATTCCTCCTTTGAGGTGGGAGGGAAAGGTGACGGAAATTCTGGTTTCCGGTTCGAAATGTAACTTTCCTTTTTCACCAACTACGGGATCGGAATCCTCATTGCCCTGGAATGTACCGGTTCCTTCAAGGTTAAAACTGCACTGATCATAATTGCCAATACTTCCTGCTCCAGCCTCAAAAAGAGCATTTCGCACCTGCCCGGCCTGTTCCGTAGGCACATAGGTAACCAGCTTCTGGATTTCTCTTATCCGTGGAATTAAGATACGGCGGTTTATCAATCCCAATTTTTCTGCAATCATATGATTGACGCCTTTAAATTGGTTGTCTAAAGCGGTATGGATAGCAAAAATGGCGATGTCGTTTTTGATGGCCTTAATAACAGATCTTTCTACATAGGAACCACCAGAAAATTGTTTCAGTCCCTTAAAGACAATCGGGTGGAAGGTAAGGATGAGGTTACACTGGCTTCCAATGGCCTCATCCACGACTTCTTCCAGAGCGTCCAGACAGACTAAAACTCCTGTAGCTTCCCACTGGGGAGATCCTGTAATAAGTCCAACATTGTCAAAATCCTCTGCATATCTTAAAGGTGCAAGTACCTCCAGAGAGGAGATGATATCCTTAATTTGCATGATTAGCTGTTTAATTTCAAAGATAATATTATACTTTCGCTTTCATGCAGAACTTCAGAAAATTCCTCCTTCCTTTATCCTGGCTTTATCAGGCGGTTACGAGCTTGCGCAATAAGATGTACGATAAGGGTATACTGGAATCCCGGGAGTTCGACCTCCCCGTAATCTGCGTGGGGAATTTGAGTGTGGGAGGTACAGGAAAATCCCCTATGGTGGAATTTTTAATCACTTTTTTATCGAAGCAGTTTTCGGTGGCCACCCTGAGCAGAGGATATAAGAGGACAACCAAAGGTTTTCGTTTGGTGCAGGGGAGTGAGAAGGCGCATGAAGTAGGGGATGAACCCTTGCAGTTCAAAAATAAATTTCCAGATATCCTAGTGGCCGTTGATGAAGTTCGAACCCGGGGAATTGAGAACCTGTTGGACCTTCCCAATCCCCCTGATGTGATCGTACTGGATGACGCCTTTCAGCATCGAAAAGTCAAGGCTGGTCTCAATATTCTGTTGACATCATACGACAACTTATATTTCGAGGATGAGGTGCTTCCAGCGGGAAATCTACGGGAATCTTCAAGTGGTAGGATTCGGGCAGACATCATAGTGGTAACAAAATGTCCGCTGAACATGGCTCCTGAGGAAAAGAATCGGATTTCCAATGGTCTGGGACTGACCCAGAAGCAGGATCTTTTTTTTACCGGTATAGGATATAGTAAGCAGGTGTATGGCCAGGCAGGTGCTGTGAATCTATCTGAATTTTCACAAAAGGCGGTAACCCTGGTAACGGGGATAGCAAACCCACAACCTCTGGTTGCGTATTTGTCGAGTGTTCTTCAATTTGAACACCTGAAATTCCCGGACCACCATCATTTTTCAAAGAATGAACTGGATCTCATTCGCAGTAAAGAGTGGGTGTTAACCACTGAAAAGGATTATATGAGACTGGTAGGGGAAATTCCCGCCTCGAAATTATTTTACCTGCCTATCACCACAAATTTCCTGGAAAGTGAAGAAGTTTTCAAAGAAAGGGTAATGGCGTATGTAACAAAAAAATGAGACCGTGGAGAGTCTCATTTTTTATCTTTGGCTAATTCAAATCATCTGTTCCCAAATAATCTGTGTGAACCATGATATGCAAAGCCTATGCCAAATCTCATACCAGCGCTTCTGGTTGGGATAAATACTTCGTTATTTTCCGGAAGAACTCCTCCGTTTTAAATGGTTTGGGAATAATGTCGTTGAAGCCGTTTAGATAAAATTCATCCAGGCTTTCGTCCAAAGTGACTGCCGTTAAAGCAATTACGGGAATTTCCTGATTAAATTTCCGGATTTCGATGGTAGTTTCAATCCCGCTCAATCCGGGCATATGAATATCCATCAGTATCAAATCATACTGTTTGGATTTGGCTTTTTCCAGCGCGATCTGACCATCATCTGCAACTTCACAAATCACTCCGTTTTTTTCCAAAATCTTCCGTGTGATCATTTGGTTGATCTTGTTGTCTTCCACCACCAGAATATTTTTTCCCATTAGGACTTGGGTGGAATAGTGTTCTGGTTCAGGAGCCTCCGGAGCCGTTTGCAGTTCGTCTGAGGGGTCGAAATTAAAAGCGAGTTCGAAGAAGAAAGTGGATCCCTTTCCCAGTTCGCTTTTAAGATGAATCTCACTGTCCATCAGTTTCAGAAGATTCTTCACGATGGATAAACCGAGGCCTGTGCCACCGAATTTACGATTGATTTCTACAGATCCCTGGGTGAAGTTTTCAAAAATGAGTTGCTGATTTTCCTTGGAAATTCCTTCTCCGTTATCCTGGATTTGAAACTCCAGTCGAACCTGATTTTCCTGTTCTCCGGTTTTACGGACTTTTACCCATATGTCTCCGTTCTCTGTAAACTTAATGGAATTCCCAATTAGATTGATTAAGACCTGGGAAACTTTTAAAGGATCCCCTTTTATCTGTTGCGGGATGCTCTCGTCAAATTCCAGGTGTAAGGCTGTGTTTTTATCTTCTGCTGATTTCTTTAATGCAACCAGCACATTGGAAATTCTTTTCTTTAAATCGAAAGAGGTTTCCATAAGCTCCACCTTGTTCGCCTCTAGCTTATTGAGGTCGAGGATGTTATTGATAAGGGATAGAAGGTACTCTCCTGAGAATTTTAGGGAGTTCAAATGTTCTTTCTGATTGGGAGTAGGACTTTCCTCAAGCAGCAGATGCGTCAGGCCCGTCACAGCGTATAGGGGTGTCCGAAGCTCATGAGTAATGGTGGAAAGAAATTGAGCTTTTGCCATAGAGGCATTCTCCGCATTTTCTTTAGCTGTAACGAGTTCCGTGTTTTTTTTCTGCAGCAAGTCATTGGCGCGGGCCCGCAAATTATTGTTTTTATACAGCGACAAGGTGAGAAGGGAGAGAATGGTAATCAGAGCTACGCTGAGAATAGTAGTGAGTTTATTGACCTTTAAAGTCCGTTCCTGTTCCGCATTCAGGCGACTCAATTCATTCAAACTGCTCTTCATGGCGTCTACTCCGTGCCGTGCGTCAGCATCGGTTGCCAGGGCTTCTTTGTTAAGGTTAAAAATAGAATCTTTCAGCTGCTGACTGGCCTTGATATAGGCCAGAGCCTCCTGATAATTTCCCCGTCGCTCGTGAATGGTGCTCATGAGGGAATTGGAGGACAATAGCACACTTGCAAAACGGTTTTCTTTCCCTAACTCCAGGCTTTTCAGTACTTCTTCATGAGCCAGTCCATAATTTTCCAGCATCAAATGGGCGCGACCGCTGTAATAATGCATGCGTGCAAGTTCGTATTTGTTTCCCGATTGATGCAGGATTTTATCGGCTTGTTCGAAGAATTCCAGGGCTTTGGAAGGATTCCTTTCTACATTTACAGCTAAGATCCCTCTGTTCAAGGTAACCAACCCAAGGCTTTCCTTCTCATCCAGACCCGTATATAACTCCTCTGCCAGTAGCAGGTATTCGTTGGCACGGTCAAAATTCCCCTCTGCCATAAATACCTTGGCGTAATTGATATAGCTGTAGGCCAGGCCGGATTTATCTTCAATTTTTCTTTGGATGGCCACAGCCCGTTGAATTTCCGTAGCGGCTTTTTCGTAATCATGTCGGACGTAATATAATTGTCCCAGTATGCTACTGGAGAGTGCGATATAACGTTGATGATCGATACTACGGGAGAGGTCCAGGGCCGTATTGAGCAGATTATGAGCTTCATCGAAATCTACTTTATTGATCGCTTCCTCAGCTTCGCTTAGAAACTGCTCTATCTTTGCATTCATTTCGTCCCTTTCCTGAGGCGGGCGGGCCTCAAGAACTGTGGCGGCAAGTGTGCAAAAGCAAACGATTAAACCAAGTAGAATTCTTTTCATTTTGGTAGGATTACCTGGGGCTAAAGATAGTTATTTAAAATTCTTAAAATGTTAAACACATTCCTCGCTAAGGAGGGCCTTGAACTATAAACTCACTTTTTCCATATACAAATTAATGCAATTTCGCTGAATTTTACACAGATTTAGGAGGCTTAAATGGGTTTTTTTGAAAATATGTTGTATTGCCGGAGATGCCGGTTTTCTGTAAAAAAATCTCCTGAACGCCAGAGGTGGGTTATTGATCTGACTTATGGGATTATCTACAAGGGAACAACATAGCCTACCCGCTATCGGTGAATCAGGGAAATGATATCGATAAGTCTGCTGGAATAACCAATTTCGTTGTCATACCATCCGATTACTTTGACCAGGTCCCCGCCTATCACAGAGGTCATTTGGGCATCGAACACACAGGAGTGGCGGTTCCCGAGAATATCTACAGAAACTAAGGGATCCTCCGTGTATTGGACAATTTGAGTCAAGGATGTTTCAGAAGCCTCTTTAAAAGCTGCGTTCACTTCCTCGATGGTGGTTGCTCGTTTTACCTTCAGAGTCACGTCGGTTAAGGAGCCATTTGGAACCGGGACCCGGATTCCACCCCCGCCTATTGCTTCACTCAGGTGAGGAAAAATTTTGGTCAGGGCTTTGGCAGCTCCTGTGGTAGTTGGAATGATGGATTGCGATGCGGCTCGGGCCCGACGCAAATCTCGATGCGGTTGGTCGTGAAGGCTCTGATCCGTAGTGAACGAATGCACCGTTGTGATGAAAGCCTGCTGTATTCCCAGAAGGTTGTCCAGGACTTTAATCATTGGGGCCGCATTATTGGTGGTACACGAAGCATTGGAGACGATATCTTCCTCGCCCGTGAGGATGTGGTCATTGACACCTTTGACGATCATTTTTATAGATTCATCCTGAGGAGGAACAGATAGCAAAACCTTTTTAACACTGCCCCTGATGTGACCCCTGAGGCTATCGCGGGTTTTAAACTTGCCAGTAGATTCCACCACTAATTCAACCTGATGGTCGGACCATGGAATATCCTCCGGGGAAGGAATGTTCAAGACAGGAACGCCGAGTCCATTCACATGAATGGATGAGTCAATAGCTTTTATCTCCCTTTCCAGCCTTCCATGGATACTATCGTATTTTAGAAGGTGGGCCAAAGTGGGTGCATCGGCCAGGTCATTGATCGCAGCTACCTGGATGAAAGGATGATCCAGCAGTAAGCGAAATAAGTTCCTTCCGATTCTTCCGAATCCGTTGATGCCGATTTTTATTTTGTTTTGCTTCATCCGCAATTGAGGAACTAAATGCTAGGTAAGATGTTTCTGAGCCTTATAGGAAGACCGCACCAGGGCTCCGCTTTCAACGTGACGGAATCCCAGTTCAAGTCCAATGGTCTCATACTTTTTGAATTGTTCGGGAGTAATGAATTCCTTCACCGCCAAATGCTGTTTGCTGGGTTGTAGATACTGCCCGATAGTAACTACATCAAGATCCACAGACCTTAGATCTTTAAGGGTCTGGATGACTTCTTCTTCTTTTTCTCCCAGACCCAGCATGATTCCGGATTTCGTTCTGTTGATTCCGTTGTCTTTCAGATACTTTAATACCTGCAGACTTCTCTCATATTTCGCCTGAATTCTTACTTCCCGCGTCAATCTTTTAACCGTCTCCATATTGTGTGAGACGATTTCAGGTTTTACTTCAATAATCCTGTCAATGTTTCTTTCAACTCCCTGAAAATCGGGGATCAGTGTTTCCAGAGTGGTTTCAGGATTCATGCGGCGGATGGCCTTGACGGTTTCAGCCCACATAATGGAACCCATATCTTTGATATCATCCCGATCCACACTGGTGATTACGGCGTGCTTGATTTTCATTAATTTTATGGAGCGAGCCACCTTTTCAGGCTCATCCCAATCCAATGATTCAGGTCTGCCAGTTTTTACCCCACAAAAACCACATGAACGGGTGCAAATATTACCCAATATCATAAATGTGGCCGTACCTTCTCCCCAACATTCCCCCATGTTAGGGCAACTACCGGAGGTACATATGGTGTGCAGGTTGTATTTGTCTACCAGACCGCGTAATTCCGTATATTTCTTTCCTGTGGGAAGTTTCACCCGTAACCATTTGGGTTTAGGGGTCTTTTTCGTGGGGAGCGTCTTTGTTTCCATAACAGCTTTTAATAGGCCAAAGATACGATAAATGAAAAGAAGCGCCCAAACTTCAGAGCGCAGCACTCTACCCGGGAACCGCTGTGGGTCGGAGGAATCTCAGGGATTACGCTCCTCTATGATTTCTGCCAGTAGTTTTCTGGCTCTGAGTAGCTTTACTTTGACATTGTTAATAGATTCCCCAAGCACCGAGGCGATTTCCTTATACTGTAACTCCTGGAAGTAGCGAAGGTGAATGACTTCCTGGTAATGAGGTTTTAATTTTTTGATATCCTGTAAGAGCTGTGCAAGATTTTGCTCTGTAATAAGAGTGTCTTCTGCTGTGGGAGCATCATCAGCAATACTGAAAACCTGATCGTCCTGATCAGAGGTCGATTGCCATTGAAGCGATGATCCTCTTTTTCTTATAAGGTCAATGTGCAGGTTTTTGGAGATGGTAATCAGCCAGGTCTTGAAGGAGTAGTTGGGGTCATAGGTCTCGAGACGGTCGAAAGCACGGGAAAAGGTGCGAATACTAATATCTTCCGCTTCATGTTCGTTGCGGGTTCGCTTGAGCTGAAAGCTATACACATCATTCCAAAAGCGATTGAGCAGGTAGTTGTAGGAGGCTTGATTTCCCTCTTTTGCCTTGTCGAGATGCTCTTTCAGGTGATCCGGGTTTATTTCCAATGAGTAGGCTTTGAAAAAATATTGGACATAAAGATACCGATTTGGATGCAGACTAAAAACAGTTCCATCAGGGGAAACATCCAAATTACGTCCGTTTCCTTTAATTTTTTGGCGGCACCATAGTAAACGACTGCCTGGAGGAGGAGGCGGACTGCCAATACACTGGCGGCCCACATCCAGTAGGGACCCACAACAAGGGTGAAAAAAAACAACCAGAACAACATCTGAGAGACTTTGAATGTTCCCAGAAGGATCCGATGCTTCAATTTGAAATTATGGGCGATGAACCACTCCCTTCTTTTTTGGTAAAACCATTCTGAGAATGTTTTGGGAGGAGCATGCCGCAATAGCGCATCTTCTGTGTAACAAACTGCCGTGTTTTGACCATCCGAAGCCTCGTTAATGAATAGCATATCCTCGCCCCCGGAAATGTGCAAGTGCCTGGCAAAACCATTGATCCGATAGAAGTGATCTGTGGTATAGCCAAGGTTTCTGCCTGTCCCTGAATAGGGATTATTCCAGAGGGCCTGAGAAAAGCATTCAATGGCACCCAGCAGGCCGTCGAATCGCATCATTTTATTGAATAGGGATCCTTTGGTTTTTTGAAAACCGCTGTATCCAATAACGATACTTTTACCACTGGCAAATGAAGCGCTCATTTCACGAATCCAGTTCTCTGAATCGGGTTGAGTATCTGCCCGGGTAAAAAGTAAATGGGCGTACCTGGCTTTTTTAATGCCTAAGGTAAGCGCATATTTCTTATTGCCCCAGAATGCCTCGTTGTTTTGGACATTGACAATGCCAATGCGCGAATCCGTCTGCTGGAAGGCTTCCATGACATCAAGCGTCTCATCTATAGAGGCGTCGTTGATCAGGATGAGTTCGAATTCCGGGTAGGACTGATTTTGAAATTGAGGAAGAACCTGCCGTAAATAATCTGCCTGGTTTTTGGAATAGATAATTACGGATACCGGTTGGGAAAAGGTGGTCGTTGTTCCTGAACTGCTCTTAAGGCTAAACTTCAAAAAGAATATGAAGTAGATAAAATTGAGCACACTGCTCCCCAGAAACAGATAAAGGAAGACGAGCATGCAGGGGCTTTATGATCGAGCAGTTGAGGAATCGCTACAATCAACTTGTTCTTCTGGCATTTTCCCACAATAGCTGCAGGCTTCGCCACTCTGGTTCAAATAAGGATTTTGACTTGCACAGGTTCCACTGAACTGACCGTCTTTTTTTGCCCATATTTTAATGGCAATACCTGCGAAGGCTAATGCAAGTAAAACTATAGTTATAAGAAGTAATTTCATGGCTCAATATTTACTGCAAAAATACAGATTTTAAAGCAAAGGAGAAACTTTAGGCTGAATTAAAGCATCAAATCTTAGTACGACCTTTACACTCTTTAACGCAAGTTTATCGCCTGGCAATAGGTAGAAAGAAATTATCATAATACCTTGGTATGCAGTAACCTAAAAAAATAGGAATGTATGAAAACGAGGAGATTTTTAATGGGTTCCTTCCTTGCTTTTGCTGTTTTTGCCCTGGTCGCATGCCAGGATAACAATCGGCAAAATCAGCCGATGAATAGCATGGGAGATACCGATTCTGAGATGAATAGCCAAAGGATGCAAGATGGAGAAATGACCCGTAACGCTATGACTGCCAATGATGAGACCAGTGTGTTTGACATTGCCCGGGACAATGAGGATCTGACAAGTTTTTCGCAAAACCTGAATACTCAAGAGGCTACGCAAACGCTGGATATGGGAGAAGGTCCCTATACGGTATTTGCTCCTGAGGATGCTGCCTATGATGAACTTTCCGATCAGGATCGCAATGATGCCAATGCCGATCCGATAGCCTCTCTGGAATATTTGGTCGTGGAAGATGAACTGACGGAGGCGGAACTTCGAACAGAAGTCGAAAGAGCCAATGGTGAATATACCCTGGCTACTTTGCAGGGTGATGAAATCACCGTGGCTTTGAAGGGAGAGGATATTGTTTTAAAAGACGCCGTGGGTAATGAAGCCACCATCGTGGAGACGTACGACGAAGCCTTTAATGGTATTGTACATGTAATTGACGGGGTTCTCAGACCTATGCGCGAAGGGCAGCAAATGAACAACCAGATGACCGATGGAATAACTGGAAAGGTGAATTCCGCTAAACAAGGCCAACGGGTTGCAGTAGAGGAATAAATGCTTGTTGGTGTGTTCCGGCACCCAGCCCAAAAGAAAAAGCTGTTTCTGTAGAAAGGTTACCAACGGCCTAAAGACCCGCAGGTAATCGGTCTTCGGAGACAGCTTTGTTTTTTAGAAAATGTTGACCTCAGGTTGAAGGGTTATGGCGAACTTTTCTTTTACCTTTTTCTGAATCATTTTGGCTAGAGAAAGAATTTCCTGTCCGCTGGCCCTCCCGTAATTAACCAGTACCAGGGCCTGTTTCTCATGTACCCCTGCATCTCCTTTTCGAAAACCCTTTAGGCCAGCTTTTTCTATCAGCCAGCCTCCCGGGACCTTGAAATCGCCATTTGCCAGCGGATAATGGGGTACATCAGGGTAGTTTTTCTGTAATTTCTTAAATTTTTCTTCGCTGATGATGGGGTTTTTAAAGAAGCTCCCACTGTTTCCGAGCTTTCTGGGATCCGGCAGTTTCGATTGCCGGATAGAAATCACGGCATCGGAAATTTCCCTGATTCCCAGGGCCTTAATCCCTTTGCTGTACAATTCTTGCTTTATGGCGCCATAGGAAGTAATGAGGCTGTGGTGGTTTTTAGTGAGTCGGAATACCACCTTGGTAATAATGTACTGATCCTTCAAGGGTCCTTTGAAAACGGAGTCTCGGTAGCCGAATTCACAGTCTTCAAGATGAAAAGTCTTCTTTTCAAGAGTTTGGATGTGAATAGCCTCACAGGAGTGGAATCTGTCTTTTAGTTCCACCCCGTAGGCTCCGATATTTTGTATGGGACTGGTGCCGACATTTCCCGGGATGAGGGAAAGATTTTCCAGCCCCCCAAAGTTTCTGTCAACACACCACATAACAAACTGGTGCCAGTTTTCGCCGGCACCAGCTTCTATCAAAACTTCATTTTCGGTTTCACTCAGAATATGGATTCCAGTCAGGTTAATGTGGAGTACTGTTTTATCCAAATCCCGGGTAAGAAGCATATTACTTCCTCCTCCAAGGATAAACAACTCTTCAGCGTAAAAGTCTTTTAAAACCCTGAGCAACTCCTGTTCACTGGTTACGGAGATCAATTGTTTTGCCTTAACATCCACCCCAAAGGTGTTGAAATCCTTTAGTGAAACATTTGAAAGGGACTTCATCCAGCCTTGTATTGTTTTAATGCTTCTTTGAGGATCTCTACTGCCCGTACAAGGTCTTGTTCCTTTAAAACATAGGCAATTCTGACCTGGTTTTTACCGGTGTCAGGGGTAGAATAAAAGCCTGCTGCAGGTGCTACCATGACTGTTTCATTATTGTGTTCGAAGGAATCCAGTAACCATTTTGCAAAATCCTCAGCATCTTCCACCGGGAGTTCTGCAATACAATAAAAAGCACCCATTGGTTTGGCTACTTTCACTCCCTCGATAGCCTCAAGGCCTGAAATCAAAGTGTTTCTTCTTGAGGTGTATTCTTCGATCACATCATCAAAATATTCCTGAGGGGTCTCCAGTGCGGCTTCACTGGCAATCTGAGCAAAAGTAGGAGGGCTCAGTCGGGCCTGTGCAAATTTCATGGCCGTAGCCATAAATTCTTTGTTTTTGGAAGCAACGCAGCCTATTCGAGCCCCACACATGCTGTAGCGCTTGGAAACAGAGTCAATCATCACCGCATGCTGGTCCAGTCCCTCTACTTCCATGATAGAATAATGCTGTGCGCCCTCATAGGCAAATTCCCGGTACACTTCATCTGCCACCAGAAACAGGTCATGTTTTTTTACAATCTCGGCCAGCTGTTCGATTTCCTCTTTCGTATACAGGTACCCCGTAGGGTTTCCGGGGTTACAGATCAAAATCGCCTTGGTCTTTGGAGTGATGAGCTTTTCAAACTCGGCAATGGGAGGCAGGGCGAATCCATCTTCAAATTTTGCTTTTACAGGAACAACTTTAGCTCCTGAAGAAGTTGCAAAACCATTATAGTTGGCATAAAAAGGCTCCGGAATAATAATTTCATCATCCACATCGGCAATGGTACCCATCGCAAACAACAAGGCTTCCGATCCGCCCGTGGTGATGATGATTTCGTCTTTTGTAAGATCTATTTGATGCTTTTTATAGTATTGCGCGAGTTTGTCTCTGTAGCTCTCAAAACCAGCTGAATGGCTGTAGGAAAGCACCTCTATATCATTGTTTTTGACGGCGGCTAAAGCTTTAGCAGGAGTTTTAATGTCCGGTTGTCCAATATTGAGTTGATAAATGGTCCGGCCGTCTTTCATGGCGGCTTCTGCAAACGGAACCAACTTTCGGATTGGGGACTCCGGCATGGCCTGGCCCTTCTTGGAAATCTTAGGCATGTTTCAAAAATTTAAGAATTACAAAAATGCAAAATATAACGCATCTATTTGGATCTATTTGCTGAATTTTTCCTGTCCTGGCGGAACCTGAGATTATTTTAGACGCATAAAAAACGCCCAAGGTTTGAGCTTGAGCGTTCATGATTTCATTATGTAAATCAGTTATTCTACGACCCGGCCTTTAATCTTGACGGATTTGGCCGGTACTTCAGCATTCGAATAAACAGTAATGGTTTTTCTGATAGGACCGAGAATTTGTGTATCGTATTTAACTTTAATCTGACCGGATTCACCTGGTGCGATGGGTTGTTCGGGTTTTTCCGGAATGGTACATCCGCAGGTGGAATTGACTTCGGTGATTACCAAAGGAGACTGTCCGGTATTGGTAAACTCGAACACGCGGATTCCATCGCTGCCCCTTTTCACCTCACCATAATCAATGACTTCAGTTTTGAACTCAATCTTCGCCTGAGCCTGCACCGAAAACCCGGCAGAAATCAGGACGGCGATTAGTAGTAATTTTTTCATGATAATGAGTTTTAACACAATTGTAAAGATAGATGCTTTCTTCAAAGGAACAAATAATCACTCCATTTCTTTGCCTATTTTTGCCCTGAAGTTTTAATTTTGAACCTTATTCAAAAATCACACCAAAACAATGGCAGTAGCACCTACATTTAATGCGCAAGAGGTTGAGGAAAAATGGTATAAATACTGGATGGACAATGGTTACTTCCACTCTGAAGTAGATGATCGTGAGCCTTATACCATTGTAATTCCGCCACCCAATGTGACCGGGGTGCTACATATGGGGCACATGCTCAACAATACCATTCAGGATGTTCTGGTAAGGAGGGCCCGACTCAGAGGGTATAATGCCTGTTGGGTTCCGGGTACGGACCATGCCTCTATTGCGACTGAGGCCAAAGTAGTGGCCAAATTAAAAGCAGAAGGAATAGACAAAAACGATCTTAGCCGCGAGGAGTTCTTAGAGCATGCGTGGGAGTGGACTCATAAACACGGAGGCATTATTTTAGAACAGTTAAAAAAGCTCGGAGCTTCATGTGACTGGGAGCGTACCAAATTTACCATGGATCCTGAGATGTCAGCCTCGGTGATCAAAGTTTTTGTGGATTTATACAATAAAGGGTATATCTACAGGGGGTACCGGATGGTCAATTGGGATCCTCAGGCCGGTACGACACTTTCTGATGAGGAGGTCATCTATCAGGAAAGGCAGGGGAAACTTTATTACGTGAACTATCAGGTGGAAGGAAGTGAGGAAAGCCTCACCATCGCCACCACCCGACCAGAGACCATTCTGGGAGACACTGCTATCTGTATCAACCCCGAGGATGAGCGCTTTGCGCACCTAAAGGGAAAAAATGCCATTGTGCCACTGGCCAACAGAGTAGTGCCAATAATAGAAGATTCTTATGTCGATATGGAGTTTGGAACGGGGTGCCTGAAGGTAACACCTGCTCACGACGAGAATGATAAAGTACTGGGTGAAAAACATCAGCTTGAGGTCATTGACATTTTTAATGATGATGCAACGCTCAATAGCTATGGGCTTCAGTTCGAAGGTATGGACCGGTTTGAAGCGAGGGAGGCCGTTGTTAAGGAACTCGAGAACCTCGGCCTCCTGCAAAAGGTCGAAGACCATATGAATAAGGTGGGAACGAGTGAACGTACAGGAGCAGTGATTGAACCTAAATTAAGTGATCAGTGGTTCCTTAAGATGAAGGATTTAGCCCGTCCCGCTCTTGATGCTGTGCTGGAGAAAGATATTAATCTGGTGCCGGAGAAATTCATCAACACCTATAGGCACTGGATGGAGAATGTCCGGGACTGGAACATTTCCCGTCAACTGATTTGGGGACAACAGATTCCGGCATACTACTATGGAGAAGGCGAGGATGATTTCGTGGTGGCAGAGACCCCTGAAGACGCCCTGGAACTGGCCCGAAGAAAAAGCGGTAACAAGGATCTGAATGCTGAAGATTTGGTGCAGGATCCGGATGCCCTGGATACCTGGTTTTCTTCCTGGCTGTGGCCAATAAGTGTTTTTAACGGCATCCTGGAGCCAGAGAATAAGGAAATACAATACTACTATCCGACCAATGATCTGGTAACCGCACCTGAAATTTTGTTTTTCTGGGTAGCCCGAATGATTATTGCGGGGTTTGAATATCGGGGAGAAAAACCCTTTAATAATGTTTATCTCACGGGTATTGTACGGGACAAACAACGGCGGAAGATGTCCAAGTCTCTGGGGAACTCTCCTGACCCCCTTGAGCTTATAAAAAAATACGGTGCAGATGGGGTCCGGGTAGGTATGTTACTGAGTTCTCCAGCCGGT
>JAJUIC010000137.1 GCA_029265595.1 Flavobacteriaceae bacterium | reverse complement strand
TTAAGCCGGGCTGAAGTACGCCCCCAATCGCTAAAAGGTATAACCCCCTCGTGGTCGAGATTGCTGAGGGATCCATAGAAGGTGGCAGTTTCATTCCCTCCAGAAATGCTCAGGGAATTGTCAAACTGAAATCCGGTTTCCATAGCATCACGCCATATATCGTGCATCACCACACTTGGATCTATGGCATTGATTTCCTCCATGGAAGGCCCCCAATTGGGCCAGAATGAATTCGGGTCATATAGGCCGGAAAACCCCTGGCCATATTTCTGTTGTATTTTTGGGTACCGATTGATCTCCTCAAAGCCAACTGTTGAATTCAGGTTTATTCTAAGGGCTCCTTCCTGGCCTCTTTTTGTAGTGATTACCACTGCTCCATTGGCAGCCCGAACCCCATACAGCGCAGTAGCCGCGGCACCTTTCAATACGTTCATAGATGCAATGTCATTGGGGTTGATATCCGCCGCCCGGTTGGACAAGCCACGAGGTGTTCCGGAAGATTCTACTGTCGAGTTGTCAATAGGCACTCCGTCTATCACAAACAGGGGCTGGTTATCGGCATTCGGATCCAGGGAGGTAACCCCCCGGATAATAATTCGGGCACTCTGGCCGGGTGCACCCCCGGAATTGGTAATTTGCACTCCGGCCACCTGACCCTGGAGGGCACTGACCACGTTTTGCTGTTTGGTCTGGATAATATCTTCTGCCCGCAATTCCTGTACTGCATATCCCAATGACTTCTTATCCTGAGTGATTCCAAAAGAAGTAACCACTACCTCATCCAGGTCCTGTAGGTCAGTTTGTAACTGCACGTTTACAACATCCTGTGTTCCTAGGGTTATCTCCTGCGTCACGAATCCGACCATCGAAAAAATAAGAACGGTCCCTTGAGAAGCTGCCAGAGCATACTGGCCATCCATGTCGGTCACCGTTCCGTCTGAAGTTCCTTCCACCCTCACATTCACCCCTGGTAGTGGCATCCCATCGTCGATGGAGGTCACCGTCCCGGTAATGGTTCGTTCCTGAGCTGTGGTCGTGACCAGGGGAAACACAACCATGAAGAATGTCAGCAACAGTAGTATGTTCCTCATAATTTCAGTGTTAATTTTAAAATAAGTTTGTATAATACTATCTAAATGTAAAACATCTACTTCTCACCAGCTCAGGTCTTTATGAAAACATTAGCATTTTATGTCTGATATTAGTAGCTTTAACACCTTAAATCCAAGATTTTTAAAAATTATAATGTCTGCCCATGAAGAACCTATGGCCTTTTCTATGTTTTATTACATGTTTGCTGGTACTAGCCTCCTGCTCTTCGAGTCGAAAACTAACCCGTCAACTTGATGGCACCTTTGAGAAATCGGCTACTCTTGAAAATGGCTTTCATGGATTTATGGTATATGACCCTGAACAGCGGGAAGTACTGTACCAGCACAATGCGGACAAATATTTCACCCCTGCTTCAAACACCAAACTTTTCACATTCTACACCAGCCTGAAATTGCTCGGGGATTCTATTCCGGGCATTCGTTATCATATACAGGGAGATTCGCTGTATTTCTGGGGGACGGGGGATCCGTCTTTTCTGCACGAAGATTTTCCCTACTCCCCCGTTCTGGAATTCTTGCGCAGGCAAAAGCAACATCTGGTATACATTCCTGCCAATTACCAGGAAAAACATTTCGGCCCTGGTTGGGCATGGGGAGATTACAATTGGTACTACTCTCCTGAAAGAGGCGCTTTCCCAATCTATGGAAATTACGTATCCGTTGAGTTTACCCCACAAGATAGCTTTCCGCAGGCTTACCCCCAGTATTTCCAAAAGCTTCTGGAGCCGGGTGACACCTATCCCGGTCCGGGCCCTGGCGTAATGAGGGATTTAAAATCCAACAGGTTCCTCTATAAAACCAACTCCCAGAGAGGTGCGCGGACACAAAAGGTACCTTTTGTTTATTCAGAATTTCTCGCGATCGATTTACTCAGAGATACGCTTGCACGTGAAATCACCATAAAATCAGAAGTCCCGGAATTTCTGAATCCTACGCAGACTGTGTATAGTGTCCCGGCAGACAGTCTTTACAAACCCATGTTACAGAGAAGTGATAATTTTTATGCAGAACAACTACTGCTACTAAGTTCCGAAGCCATCAGTGATAGTTTGAAAGCCGATATTGCCATTGATTATATGAAGAAACACTATTTAAAGGATTTGCCAGACGAACCACAGTGGCGGGATGGATCCGGGTTGTCCCGTTACAATCTTTTCACTCCCAGATCCATGGTAAAACTTTTGGAGAAAATTCAGCGGGAACTCCCTCAAGAGAGACTTTTCCAGCTGCTGCCCGCAGGAGGTGTATCAGGCACCATAAAACAATGGTACCGGGGCGAAGAACCCTATGTTTTTGCCAAAACAGGAACCCTGAATAATAACCATAGCCTCAGCGGTTACTTGAAAACTAAAAGCGGGAAAGTTTTTATCTTTAGTTTCATGAACAGTAATTACCTTTCCCCGACCTCGGACGTTAAAAGAGAAATGGAGAAGGTATTACGCGCAGTACATGAGCAGTATTAAAAATTCCAATATGCGAAGAAGAAATTTCCTGACAAGCCTCGGTTTAGGCAGCATGGCCATCCCCTTTTTGACTTCTGTTCCTTCCTGGGCAGGTGAAACCACCCTGATCAACAGGACCATTCCCAAAGCTTTAAAAGCCGGGGATACCATCGGCATTGTCAGTCCGTCTGGTGCTATTTTCGAGTCAGAACCCTACGAAATTGCTGTAGAATCTCTTGAGGCCATGGGATTGAAGGTGAAGCTTGGGGAATTTGTTAAAGCCCGATACGGCCATCTGGCAGGAACGGACCAGCAAAGAGCGGAGGAATTAAATGGGATGTTCCTTGACCCGACGGTCGACGGCATTATCTGCCTCCGTGGTGGCTCAGGTGCGGCCCGTCTTCTGGATAAACTGGATTATCAGGGTATTGCCCGTAATCCAAAAGTTTTTGTCGGTTACAGTGATATTACCGCGCTGCACCTTGCGCTTTATCATAAAACGGGTCTGGTAACTTATCACGGTCCTATAGCTGTCTCTGAATGGAATGAGTTTACCGTGAGGCATTTTAAAGATGTTCTTTTTGAAGGGGATAAGCTGCTATTTGAAAATCCACAGGAGAAGGGAGGTTTTCTGACCCAGACCAAAGACCGTATCAGAACCATCTATCCAGGGACTGCCCAGGGAACCCTTTTGGGGGGAAACCTGGCGGTACTTACCAATATTATGGGCACCCCCTACTTTCCCACCGATTGGGAAAATAAAATTCTTTATCTGGAAGATGTCGGGGAAGCAATTTATGCCGTCGACCGGATGATGTCTCAATTACACCTTGGGGGTGTTTTGGAACAAATAGCAGGCTTTGTGTTTGGAAAATGTACTCGTTGTACACCCGGTAGCGGGTATGGGTCCCTGACTCTGGAAGAGGTCCTGGACCATTACATAAAACCTTTGGGAATACCAGCTTATTCCGGAGCGATGATTGGCCATATACCCAGGAATGTTACCATTCCAAATGGTATTAGGGCAGAAGTCAATGCCGATCAAGGTACTATTGCACTTCAGGAATTTCCAGTAAGGCACTCCTGAAAATGATCGAGGTCTGTTATGGAAACCCCATCGCCGCTTCCTTTGAGGCGCCTATTCCTTCGGAATATTATCTACCTCATGAGTCATTTTTCATAAGGTTGTGTTATTTTTACCTGCAAAAGCAGGAGAAAGATTTCCTTAAGAACAGCTTAATAACAACAATCACATGAAGAAGATATTACCCAGCCTCATAGTGGCCCTGATCCTTTTGGCATCTTGTGGTAAAGATCAAGATCCCTTTTTAATTGACCAGACCAGAGTGGGTCTGATTACCCAACAAACCCAGATTCGGGAACTAGACTCTCTCTTTGCCGGGGATTCCATTGTTCGGGCAGTGAACCCTGGACAATTTAGCGGGAACCGGAATGAGATCCAAATTTTTGACAGCCAGGGCAACCGCCTGCTTCTTGTAGAGCCTGTACAGGCATTCGATTCTACCAGTACCATTGGTTTCATTCAAGTGATGGATGCGAGATACACCACCAGCAAAGGCCTGGGTCCGGAAAGCACCTTTAAGGATATTGTGGAGAATTACAGTATTTCCAGAATTGAGAATACCCTTCGGGCAGCAGTTGTGTTCATAGACGAGCTCAATCTCTACATCACTATAGATAAACAGGAATTGCCCTCTGAATTGCGATATGACACGCAATCTCGTATATTGGCTTCTCAAATACCGGACAATGCCCGGTTTAAATATTTCATGATTAACTGGGATTAATTCCTATTATGGCGGATCAGGAGGCTACCAGACTCAATAAGTACCTAAGTCAGACCGGATACTGCTCCCGCCGCGAAGCAGACCGGTTGCTGAAGGAAGGCCGGATTGCCGTTAACGGAAAACAGGCTGAACTGGGAACCAAAGTCTTGCCGGAAGATGAAATTGCTATAGATGGACAAATCATTGATATCCAGCCACCCAACAAGAATGTGTACTTAGCTTTTAATAAGCCCATAGGAATAGTGACGACGACTGATCTTCGGGAGAAAGCCAATATCATCGATTATATCAAGTATCCTTCGAGGATCTTCCCGGTGGGCAGGTTGGACAAAGCCAGTGAAGGGCTTATTCTACTGACAGATGATGGAGATATAGTTAATAAGATCCTACGGAGTCACAACAATCACGGAAAAGAATATATTGTACAGGTCGATCGGGAATTCCCCGATGACTTCATCCGAAGATTGTCCAGCGGAATCCCGATTCTGGACA
>JAJUIC010000070.1 GCA_029265595.1 Flavobacteriaceae bacterium | reverse complement strand
ATCATTATTTATGGTAACATGGTCATGAGAAGTGTCATAGAAGAAAAGACCAATAGGATTGTAGAAATCATTATCTCCTCTGTACGGCCTATTGAATTGATGTTTGGGAAAATCCTGGGTACCTCCTTTGCCGGAATGACCCAGTTTATCATATGGGTCCTGTTGGGAGCAGGGATGTTAATGGGTTTTGTGGCATTTTCGGCAACCGGTTGGGATGTGCCGCAGCTGTCCACCAGTACGGCAGAAGGTGCCATGTTCATGGATACCTCCCATCGGATTGCACAGGACATAATGAAATTACCTCTGATTTCCCTCAGCCTGTATTTTCTGGTTTATTTTCTCTGTGGGTATTTTCTATACAGTTCGATTTATGCGGCCATTGGTGCTGCGGTGGATAATGAGACCGACACTCAACAATTTATCTTTCCCCTGATCTTACCTCAAATGATGGGTATATATGTTGGGTTTTTTTCCGTGATGGGGGATCCGCATGGTACGGTAGCAACCATTTTCTCTATTTTTCCGCTGACCTCTCCGATTGTAATGCTGATGCGCATTCCTTTTGGAGTTCCATGGTGGGAAATCGCTGGTTCTCTGGTCCTTTTGGTGATTTCTATTGGGGCGGTAGTCTGGGTGGCTTCCAAAATCTATCGAATCGGCATTCTTACCTATGGGAAAAAACCCAGTTATAAGGATCTGTGGAAGTGGCTGCGTTATTGATAGTCGCTGTTTTAGGTTTTAGATGGGGTTGCTATAGAAGAGTTTCTTAAAAAAGTTGGTCTTGTGGGTTTTTTTAGAAAAGATTAGGGATGACGTGTAGCATTTTGAGTTATATTCCGTGAAATAACTAAAATGAAGCGGAGCTTGAATATCAAACTGCTATGGGTCCTGGCTGCTGCCGGCCTTTTTCAGTTCTGGAATTATGAATCTTATGGTCAGTCCACCGACTTGGCGCGACTGGAATTCACCTATTTTCCGCAATCAGACTCTAAGAATTCCTTTCGTAGGACGCGCGCTTTTATCAATTACCCTATCAAGCTGGGAAAAGAGGGCAGCTATTTGGTTCCCGGTCTGGATTATGAGAACATCCATTTCAAATACCACGACCCTGCGCCCTTTGATAAGGGAGAGGACCTGGACCGGTATCAGTCCTTCAAACTGGCCCTGGGATACACCTTTAAAATAAATGAGCGCTGGCGTTTTGCGGCTCAGGGAGGAGTGCTACTGGCTTCCAATTTTGAGAATGGTACCGTCATCAATGATGACCTTTTATATACCGGAGGCGCCCTCTTTATTAAAGACAGCGGTGAGGAAGTCGAAAAGCCCTGGAGGTTGATGTTTGGATTATATTACTCCACCACCTCGGGATGGCCTTTCCCGCTCCCGGTGGTCAACTATCACAAAGAGTTTCAGCCCGACTGGTCCTATACCCTGGGAGTGCCAAAGACGAACCTTCAGTATCAGGCCACCAAAAGAAGTCATTTTCAGGCCTTTGTAACTCTGGATGGTTTTTTTGCCAATATTCAGGATAACCGCCCGCTGAGAAACTCCGACAAAGTAGCTGAAAACATTTCCATGACGATTGTCTTGGCTGGTATCGGATACGAATTTAACTTTACCGAACATTTTGTATATTACCTCTACGGAGGATATACCGTGATGAATGACATCCGCATGAGAGACCGTAACAGGGATGACGTTTATGACATTAATAAAGGGAATTCTTTTTACGGTCGTACCGGATTGAAATTAAAAATTTAGACTGCATGGCAAATATTTTAATTATAGAAGACGAAGCCGCTATTCGGAGGGTTCTGGTAAAAATTTTAGGAGAGGAAAGCAAAGATTACCAGGTGAAAGAGGCCAAGGATGGCCTGGAGGGCGTAGAGATGATCAAGGAACAGGATTTTGATTTGGTTCTTTGCGATATTAAGATGCCCAAAATGGATGGTGTAGAAGTCCTGGAGGCGGTGAAAAAGATTCGACCTGAGGTTCCCATGGTGATGATTTCCGGTCATGGAGATCTGGATACGGCCGTGCAGACCATGAGAATGGGTGCCTATGATTACATTTCCAAGCCGCCTGATCTCAATCGCCTTTTAAATGCCGTACGCAATGCGCTGGACCGAAAGGAGCTGGTGGTGGAGAACAAAAGGCTCAAGAAAAAGGTGGGCAAGAATTACGAGATGATCGGGGAATCAAAAGCCATAACCCAGATTAAGAACACCATTGATAAGGTCGCCCCTACCGAAGCCCGGGTATTGATTACAGGCCCCAATGGAACCGGTAAAGAATTGGTGGCCCACTGGCTGCATCAAAAAAGCCAAAGAAGCGGTGGTCCAATGGTGGAGGTGAATTGTGCGGCAATACCATCGGAACTGATCGAAAGTGAGTTATTTGGTCATGTCAAGGGAGCCTTTACCTCTGCCAATAAAGACCGGGCAGGTAAATTCGAAGCGGCCAATGGAGGAACGATCTTCCTTGATGAAATCGGAGATATGAGTCTCTCTGCGCAGGCAAAAGTTTTGCGGGCACTGCAGGAAAATAAAATTTCCAGGGTTGGGAGTGATAAGGATATAAACGTGAATGTCCGGGTAGTGGCTGCAACCAATAAGGATCTGAAGGCGGAAATTGCTGAAAAGAAATTCCGGGAGGACCTGTATCACCGGTTGGCCGTTATCCTGATTGACGTACCCTCTCTGAATGACCGGCGGGAAGACATCCCATTGCTGGTGGAATTTTTCGCAGAGCGGATAGCCTCGGAACAGGGAATGCCTCATAAACATTTCACTCCAGGTGCCATAAAGCTATTGCAGAGTTACGACTGGAGAGGAAACGTCCGGGAACTGCGTAATGTGGTCGAAAGACTCATTATCCTGGGAGGCAAGGAAATCAGCGAGGAGGATGTAAAACTGTTTGCCAGTAAATAGGGGAGAAATCACTGGTCTTTAGAAGGAGGTATGTATTTGAGAAAGTACATTTTATCTCCGCTCGGATGATCCCATTCATGAAATAACTTGAAACCATATCGCTGGTAGGCCAGGCTGATTCTTCGGATACGAGTTTCAGCATAAATGGGTAACTGAAGATCTTTGGAAATTTCAAAGAAATGGTCCTTCATCTGGTAAGCCGTCTGAATTTCACCCGTTCCCCGGGAGTCGGGCATGACTCCCCAGAACCAGCAATAAAGATACTCTGGATCGGCAGCACGTTGCTTTTTAATGTATTGTTGAGGTTTTAAGGCTTTTAAGCCATTCCTTAGCCCGGTCACGTTGATGGCCAGCTTCAGGTCGTCCACCAGGTCGCGCCAAAACTCGTTTTCACTGTTTTTCATATGAAACAGAATGGCGATTCCTTTTTGATTCTCCGAGACTATAAGAGCGTCTTTTCGAATGGCTTTCTCCACCATATGACGTGCCAGGTATTCAAAGCGTTGCTCCTTTTTGTGATCGTCTTTCACGATCTCTAAGGAGGTGGGGATTTCCTGTAAAAGTTTGGAAACGTGTTGTATAATGGTTTCTTTATCCAAAGTCCGAATTTTGGCCGAAGTTAAAAAAAATACTTTTACCCCCCAGCCTGTATTTTCCTTTCTGTTGTTTTGGAAACCTATCAAAACTTCGTACGGAATGCCTTTTGTTATACAAGCCGAAACCGACTTCCACAAGGTTTGGAAGGATGTGTTATTTTTGTTTTTCTGGTTGATTGAACTTCATTAAAAAGGAATTGATATTTATGCGATTTTTTACCCTTACACTTCTTTTGCTGGTAGGAGTTTCAATGCACTCTCAAGTGACGCAGCCCGTAGAGGATTCCCTGAACATTAGAAAGTTTTACGATGTTTCCCTGCTTCATGGAAAATCATATGAGTGGCTGGATCATCTCTCCAACAAAATTGGAGGAAGGTTGTCAGGTTCTGTCAATGCAGAAAGAGCAGTCCGTTATACCAGGGAGCAGCTGGAGCAACTTGAGCTAGACAAGGTCTGGTTACAACCGGTGAGGGTTCCCAAATGGACCAGAGGGATTCAGGAGTACGCCTATATCCAGGTGGAAGGGGGTAATACCACCGTAGTTAATATTGCAGCCCTGGGAGGATCAGAACCCACTCCCCGAACGGGACTTCGGGCCCAAGTAATCGAGGTGCAGGGAGTGGAGGATTTACAAAACTACCCACGAGAGATGATTGAGGGGAAAATTGTGTTTTATAACAAAGCCATGGAACCTGATTTAATCGATCCTTTTGACGCGTATGACAGGAGCCTTAATCAGCGTTACCATGGAGCTGTCCAGGCTGCCAAGTATGGAGCGGTGGGGGTCATTGTTCGGTCCGCGACCCATAGAATACATGACCAACCGCATACCGGGACCGTGGATTATGGTGATTTGCCACAGGATGAGCGGATTCCTGCAGCAGCCATCAGTACCCGCGATGCCAATTACCTCTCGGGCCTGCTGAGTTTGAACCGGGGGACCAGCCTGTATATGAAAATGAATAGTCAGAATCACGGGGAAGTTGATTCCCATAATGTGATAGCAGAAATTCAGGGGAGTGAATTCCCTGATGAAGTCATTCTGATTGGCGCTCATTTGGATTCCTGGGATTTGGGGGATGGAGCACATGACAACGGGGCTGGAGTAGTACAGGCCATGGAAGTTTTAAGGTTGTTTTTAAAAGCAGGTATTCAACCCAAACGCACCATTAGGGTGGTTCTTTTCATGAATGGGGAAAACGGACTGCGGGGGGCAGAAAAATATGCCCGGGAAGCTCAAGGCAGAAATGAACAACATATTTTTGCACTGGAGAGCGATGCAGGAGGGTTTAGTCCGCGTGGATTTTCCCTGGAGGCTACAGATCAGCAATTGGAAAGAATTCTCCAGTGGAAGCCGCTGTTTGAGCCTTATCTGATACATTATTTCGGACGTGGAGGCAGCGGTGCAGATCTTGAGCCATTGAAAGATAGCAAGATTGTCCTGGCGGGATTAAAGACGGATTCACAGCGGTATTTTGACTATCATCATGCAGCTACCGATACTTTCGACCAGGTGAACCAACGGGAACTAGAATTGGGAGCGGCAACCATGGCCAGCCTGGTATACCTGGTGGATAGGTATGGATTTTCTGAGGAAAATAAAATCTAGCTGTTAGCTTCAACACCGCACTAGAGGAGGCTTGTTTTCGGCTTGTTCTTGTTATCTTTGCAGCGCTAAAAAAATCACCTCCTTGCAACTGAGCCTTTACACCAGAGAATTCCGAAAGAATTTATCCATCGCCTTCCCGGTAATGCTGGGCCAGCTGGGTCATGTCGCCGTGGGCCTGGCCGATAACATCATGGTGGGGCAGTTGGGACCTGCTGCCCTGGCAGCAGTTTCCTTGGGGAACAGTATGGTGTTTATAGCCTTGTCTATTGGCATTGGATTTTCGTTTGCGATCACCCCACTTATTGCTGAGGCAGATGGGTCTGGCAATGTAGAAGAAGGAAGAAGCTTTTTCCATCACGGTTTACTCATGAGTGGCATCAATGGAATTCTGCTCTTTTTGTTACTGCTTCTTGCCAAGCCGATCCTGTATTATCTAGATCAACCTGCGGAGGTGGTAGAGCTGGCTCTTCCGTACCTGGAAATAGTAGCCTTCTCGATGATTCCGCTGATGATTTTCCAGGCCTTCAAACAATTTGCAGATGGATTGTCCCAGACGAAATATTCGATGTATGCCATTTTGATATCTAACATCGTAAACGTGTTTTTCAACTATGTGCTGATATATGGTGTGTGGTTCTTTCCTCGGTTGGAGGTGGTTGGTGCTGGTTATGGAACTCTGATATCAAGGTTTTTCATGATGTGGCTGCTTTTTCAAATTCTAAGGCGAAGGCAATCTATGAAAGCTTATTTTAAATGGCCTGAAGAAAAACGGATTAACTGGAAGGTGTTCCGCCGTCTGTTTGGCCTGGGGTTTCCCACTGCTCTTCAAATGCTGTTTGAAACAGGAATTTTTGCGGCTACGGTTTTTCTGGCCGGTACCCTCGGGACCAAACCTCAGGCCGCCAACCAGATTGCCCAGAATCTTGCTTCTTTAACCTTCATGGTGGCAGTGGGTCTGGGTGTAACCTCCACCATCCGGGTCGGGAACCAAAAAGGAAGAGGAGATTTTCAGACGCTGCGCCGGATAGCTGTTTCTAATTTCATGTTAGTCTTTTTAATAGAGACCTGTTTTGCGATTCTTTTTATTACCCTCAGAGGATGGTTACCCACTATTTATGTGGATGATCTGGAGGTGATCTTCCTAGCGTCTCAATTGCTGATAATCGCTGCCTTATTCCAGTTGAGTGATGGCATGCAGGTAGTGATTCTGGGGGCTCTTCGAGGTCTTCAGGACGTGAAAATCCCGACCTTGATTTGCTTTATTGCCTACTGGATTATAGGCTTTCCCATTTCCTACTTTCTAGGGAAAGCCGAAATCATGGGCAGTATGGGAATCTGGATAGGATTATTGGCGGGTCTGAGCTTTTCGGCACTAATGTTGTATATTCGTTTTAATTATTTGAGTAAAAGGTTACTTTTACAAGCACGGAAAGCCTCCGAATAATCAGAGGCTTCCACTATAATTTATGCAAACGAAGTACAAATGGATGTTCCTAAATTTCTTCTAGGAGATAATACTGATTTTCCCGAAGCCATTTTTATTGTTCATACAGAATTCCCGAGATTTATTCTGAACCTTCAGAATGATGAGGTGGAGTGGCTGGAGGAATTTGAAAAGGCCGATGAAGAGGAATTGGCTGAGCAAACCGAAGGCTTGATTCAAGAGGCGATCGACTTTTACGACCGAGAAATTTCACGTTACCAAGATTAAATTCATTTATTATGGAAGAGCTCCTTCATCTCGACCACCAAGTATTTCTTTACCTGAACAATTTAGGAAACACTTCCTGGGATGGGTTTTGGAATTTCGTTACGAACAAGTGGTCCTCCGTTCCTTTTTATGGCTTTCTGGTCTATTTGCTATTTAGGTGGGTAGGGTGGAAAACTGCAGTCTCCGTACTGGTGCTTGTAGCGGTCATGATCACCGCAACGGATCAGCTTGCGAATCTTTTTAAAGACGGCTTTCAACGCTTGCGACCCTGCCGTCAGGAAGGAGTCATGGAATACACTCGTTTTGTTGCAGTTCGCTGTGGCCTCTATGGCTACTTTTCCGCTCATGCGGCCAGCTCAACGGCTTTAGTCGTGTTTTTGGGCAACATTTTTAAGTCCCGGAATTCTTTAATTGTGTGGGTGTTGATCCTTTGGGGATTAATGGTGTCCTATAGTCGAATTTATGTAGGAGTGCACTATCCCTCTGACGTGATTTCGGGAATGTTGATTGGCGGTGGGATTGGTTATATGCTTTTCCGAGTGCAGAAGCTCGGTCTGGAACATCGAATGAGTTGGCAGCGGAGCATAAAGCCACTTTTCAGCAAAGGGAACTAACCCCCTTACTCCCTATTTTGACTGCTTCTTGTGAAGTTCCAACAATTGACGGGCAGCCAGAAAGGGAGAGGTTTTGCTTTGCTGAACGGCTTCTAATTGACTGGTCAAAGCCTCTGTGACTGCGGGGTTGGAATAAAACTCATCTTTCAGGTGTTCATTAATTGTCTGAAGAAGCCAGTGCCGGTTCTGTTGTTGGCGTTTGAGCTCAAAGAACCCACTCTTTACAACCTGGTGGTGATATCGGCTGATCATTTCCCACACCTGCTTTATGCCGGTTCCCTCCAGGGCACTGGCTAGAAGGACCGGAGGTGCCCATCCGTTTTCCTTGACGGGGTACATTTTCAGTGCCCTTTTAAATTCTGAGGCGGCGCGTTGGGCGGCTTTGAGATTCTCTCCCTCGGCTTTATTTATGACTATGGCGTCCGCCATTTCAATAATCCCTCTTTTAATTCCCTGCAATTCGTCGCCGGCTCCGGCTATCTTTAACAGCAGAAAGAAGTCCGTCATACTATGCACGCTGGTTTCACTTTGCCCAACTCCGACGGTTTCCACTAAAATAGTGTCGAATCCTGCAGCTTCACACAGGACAATGGATTCCCTTGTTTTTCGTGCCACGCCACCTAAGGAATCCCCCGAGGGGGAAGGACGAATGAAAGCATTGGGATCCTTCACCAGGGTTTCCATTCGGGTTTTATCACCCAAAATGCTTCCGCGCGAGATGCTACTACTGGGATCCACTGCAAGAACGGCAACCTTTTTTCCGGCTTGTGTCAACAGGCTCCCCAGCACTTCAATAAAGCTGCTTTTTCCCACGCCTGGAACTCCGGTTATTCCAATGCGGATGGATTTTCCGGAATGCTCAAGACAGCGCTGCACAAGTTCCCCGGCCAAGACTTGATGCCCGGGTAAATTGCTTTCCACCAGGGTAATCCCTTTGCTAAGATGCGTATGACTTCCCCGAGTAATTCCCTGAAAAATGGAATCCACTGATAGATCCTTTGTTCTGTGGGCCCGAATTTTTTGGATGGAAGCCTTATTGACATTGGAGGGCTGTGGATTGCCTTCGGATTCATTCAGTGCAGATTTTTTAGCCACAGGGATTTGTTTTTTGGATGGAAATATATTCGTAACTTGAAAAAACTAATTTAAAAAAAATAAGAGGATCATGAAGACTTTGTTAACTACAAGTGCTACCACTACTGGCGGTAGAAATGGCCATGTGAAAAGTGAGGATGGTTTACTGGATTTCGACCTGGCTGTACCAAAGAGTATGGGGGGAGAAGGAGGAAACAAACCGAATCCTGAACAATTCTTTGCTGCAGGGTATTCAGCATGTTATGGTTCTGCCCTTCAGGCCGTGGCTCAAAAGCACAAAGCCGATTTAGGGGATTTTTCAGTTACAGCGGAAGTAAGCCTGGGAAAGGATGAGGATGATCATTTTCAATTGAGTGTGGTGCTGGACTCTTACCTTCCGGGTGTAGACAAGGAACTGGGTGAAAAGCTGATTAATGAAGCGCACGAAATCTGTCCCTACTCCAGAGCTACTAGAGACAATATTGATGTTACTCTTAATTTACTGATGGACGAAGAGTAATAGGTTCGAATTTCTCATACGCTCCAATCCCCCACCCTCGCCACAGGGCGAAGGGTAGGGCTTTGGGTTTTACCGGAAAAAGCACCACCCGAAACTGTGATGATTTTAATTAGGAAGGATATCCCAGCTGTTTAAATAGCTCTGAGCTTCCTCACTTTAGGTTCTCTGACAGGTTCCATGGGAACTTCTCCAGTATTGAATTTATCTGCCTCCATTAAACTCCTTTTAATACTAATGCTTTGTCTCCTTAGCATTCGGGCCAGTTCCGGATCCAGAGACTTGTCTTCTAGAACTTCAGCATATAGTTTAAGGTTCTTTTCATCTCTTATTTTACAAGATCTCAAATACGCCAGAGGGCGCTTTTTCTCCAGCACCTTTTTCTCGGCCATCCAGTCTCTTGTGAGGTTTCCTTTTTCAGCCCATTTTGTTCCGGGTTCGATCCCGCTCTGGACTAAAAATTCTGAAATTCCGTGGCTGAACCGATTCCTGTTGACGCTTTGGTGGCTCAAAAACCGTTTCAGCTCTACTTCTTGAACATCCTCGCTCGCGTTGTAGTAGATGCGCTCCGCTTCGAAGCTAGCCGCAAGTAGCTGGTTCAACTTACTGAGGGATGAGTAACGATTTTCCATAATTTTAAGTATTTTGACTAATTCTCGGTCAATATAGATATCCTTTAGGTATGTTGTTTGCTAAAGAATGTTAATTGAATATTGTTTAAGTTACCCTTTAGAAATATTTAAGTATCCGGGGTGAATTAAATTGTTGCGGGGTTTGCAACATTCTATTTTTGATCTCGTATTTGCTATAGAAACCATGAATTCAGACTTCGATTTGCAACAGCATCAATTAATTGAGGATTGTAAAAAGAATGACCGAAAGGCTCAATTCACACTGTACAATAAGTATAGTGAAGGCATGTATTGGGTGGCATCACGGTTTCTGAAAGATCCCATGGAAGCTGAAGATGCCATGCAGGAGGCCTTTATTAAAGCCTTCAGTAAAATAAACCAGTTCACTGGAGAGGTGACTTTTGGCGCCTGGTTAAAAAAGATTGTCATTAACCATTGCCTGGATAAGATAAAAGCGCGCAAACTGGAAGTAGTGGCATTAAGCGAGCAGGTACTCAATACAGTAGAGGAGGAGGAAGACTGGATGGTGGAATCTGAGATTAATGTTGAAATGGTAAAGAGTTGCATTGAAGCATTACCCGAAAAGTACAAGTACCCACTCATGCTTTTTCT
>JAJUIC010000003.1 GCA_029265595.1 Flavobacteriaceae bacterium | reverse complement strand
CTGATGAGCAATGCTACCAAGGAGATGAAGCGATTCATTAAGAAAGTGCACAAAATGAAACGCAACATTAATGATTCTGCATATCTGGGTGACCTTCTGGTTACAGGCTATTCCGTCTTCAGTCGCAACAGGATGTTTGGTAACATGATCGGGAAGGGCTATACCGTGAAAAGCGCCCAGATGGAAATGAACATGGTCGCGGAAGGATACTATGCCACGCATAGCGCCTATAAGCTCAACCAGGTAAAGGGTGCACGAACTCCTATTATAGATGCGGTATACGCAGTTCTTTATAAAGGGAAGAATCCTAAGGACGTTTTTCGGCGTCTGGCCGAAAAACTCAGTTGATTATTTCTGAACGATTCCTTTTCGTTCTAACTGAGGGATTTCCTCCATGTCCTCTTCTGTGATGGTCCCTTTGGGGAATACAAAGGTTTTGTGATACATCCTGGAATCCACAAAATAAGAAACGGAAAATTCGTTGTTTAACCGAAGGACTTCTTCTTGTAAAAATTCAATTTTGGCATAGGCTTTCGCTGGAAGCTCTTCCAGCTGATGACGCATGGTGGAGGTGGTATCCTTCTGGTCATATCCTCGGGTGACGATTAGAACCATCTCCAGGGGGACATTTGGATCGTTTACCAGGTAGGCGTTCCAATCCATGGATCGGAAGGCCTCGTTTTCCTCCAGTACAACCGCAACGAAAACATCTTCCACCACAGGAATGTCAATATCTTTTTTCATTTTTTAATCGAGCTTGTCCTTGATTTTGGCCCAGAGCCACCACAGGACTCCGGCAGCTACCAAAAGAATGATACCTCCGATGGCTATCTCCAGCACGGCAATAACCAGCGTGAAATAGATGATGACAACAAGAATAACTATTGCAAGCAGCAGAATCAGAAACTTTTTCATATGGTTGATTTAAATTGTTCCAAAAAGCGCATATCATTCTCATAGAACTTCCTGATGTCGCCAATCTGATACAGGAGCATCGCGATTCGTTCGATACCCATACCAAAGGCAAAACCTGAATAAACCTCAGGATCTATATTGCAGTTTCTAAGGACATTGGGATCTACCATCCCACAGCCCATGATCTCCAGCCATCCCGTTCCCTTGGTGATGCGGTAATCAGTTTCTGTTTCCAGTCCCCAATATATATCTACTTCTGCACTGGGTTCGGTAAAGGGGAAATAAGAAGGCCGTAGCCGAATCCTGGAATTACCGAAAAGTTCCTCCGTGAAATACAGCAGCGTCTGCTTGAGATCTGCAAAAGACACATTTTTATCGATATACAATCCCTCTACCTGATGAAAAATACAGTGAGATCTCGAAGAGATCGCCTCATTTCGGAACACCCGGCCTGGAGAAATGGTCCGAATCGGTGGAGTGTTATTTTCCATATATCGTACCTGTACCGATGAGGTATGGGTACGAAGCAGGACATCGGGATCAGTTTGGATGAAAAAGGTATCCTGCATATCGCGAGCTGGGTGGTATTCCGGCAGGTTCAGGGCCGAGAAGTTGTGCCAGTCATCCTCTATTTCAGGGCCTTCAGATACATTAAAACCTATGTTGGCAAAAATCTGAATGATTTCGTTTTTCACAATGGATATGGGATGACGACTTCCGATTTCCAAAGGTTCTCCTGGTCGGGATAGGTCTCCATAGACGCCCTGCTGCTCCTGGTTGCTGTCCAGCTGGTCCTTAAGATGCTGAACTTTCTGCTGGGCGGCAGATTTCAACTGATTCACTACCTGGCCAAATTCTTTTTTCTGCTCGTTTGGAACTTCTTTAAAGGCCGCGAAGAATTCATTTAGAACACCTTTTTTCCCCAGATATTTAATCCGGAATTGCTCCACTTCTTCTGGGGTGTTTGCTGTAAAGCTTTCTACTTCAGTCAGATGTTGCTTGATGGTCTCTATCATTCTTTCGCTAATTATGGAAGTACAAATTTAGGGAAAAAACTTATAGGACACGGGTTAATCTCCCGTATCCTATAGTCCGTTTCAAAATCGTAATTCGAGGGTTCTACGGGCTTTAAGGAATATTCGGTTTTTCAGGATGAGGATACAAATAGAGGAAAATGAGGATGCCTACTGGATGTATTCCTTTTCCAAAAAATACTGGACAATGGCTTCCTTCATCAACACCTGCTGCTCCCCTGCCTTCAGAGGTGGTAACTGCTCGAGTACCTTATAGTGGGGCCACCCGTCATCATCAAAATAATCAAACTCATAGTAGCCGTAGGGCTCCAGAAGCCTGCAGATGGCTATATGCATTAAATCCAGTTTCTGATCTTTCTTGAATCTTCGATGCAGTTGTCCAAGTTCCTGCAGACCGATTATATATATAATAGCGTCCAGCTCCAGCGCTTCCCCGTCTGCAAACTGTCTGGAGAGCTTGTTGTGTAACAGCTCCCAGCGCTCTTTTAATTGTTCATCACGTGCCATGTGACAAAGATACTCACTATGTTCCGGAAATTAATATCTTTGAACGGATGAATACAATCGACCTCATCCTCTCCATCTTTCTGTTGATGGGCTTTATCCGCGGCTTCTTCAAGGGTTTCCTGTCAGAGCTGGCCGGGATTATTGCCCTGATCGCAGGAATATACGGAGCCCTGCAGTTTTCCGGTATTGCCTATAATTTTATTAGCTCCATCGTTTCCTGGGATGAGGAGGTGGTAGGCCTGCTTGCCTTTGCAATTACTTTCATTGTTATTGTCCTGGTGATATCGCTGATCGGACGGATGCTGACCCAGATGGCTAGTTTAATAGCTTTGGGTCTTATAAACCGAATTGTGGGAGCCTTTTTCGGTCTTTTTAAATGGGCTTTTCTGGCCAGCCTGGTCTTTATGATACTCAATCAGTCAGATTCCTATTCTTTGGATGAAGAGCAGGTAGAATCCTCTGTCCTCTATAGTCCTGTAGCGAAAATTGCCCCTACGGTCCTGCCGGCTATCATGAGCAGACTGGAAGAGGGAGAATACTTTCAGTGGCAGCAGCAAGACCCTGAAGGCTCTGCAGATGATGTAAATTAAAAAAAGGTGCCTGATGACACCTCTGATAATTATACGTTAGGTCGTAAATCAAATGCGCAACTGATAAGTTTCATCGAGCTGGGATTGATTGGCTATATTGACATTTAGATCCTTGACGATACCAGTGTCTACTCCATAGGCCCATCCGTGTAGCATTAAATCCTCTCCGTTTCGCCAGGCATTCTGCACAATGGAAGTTTTCGCCAGGTCATATACCTGCTCTATAACATTGATTTCTACAAAGCGATCAAATCGCTCTTTTTCATCTTCAATGTTGTCCAGTTCCTCTTTATGGAGCCGGTAGATGTTTTTAATATGGCGAATCCAGTTATCAATAAGTCCAAAGGATTGATTGCCCATGGCAGCTTGAACACCCCCGCAACCATAATGCCCACATACCACAACGTGTTTTATGTGTAAAACATTAACCGCATAATCCAGCACACTGAGCATGTTCATATCCGTATGAATGACCATGTTGGCAATGTTTCGGTGTACAAAAACTTCTCCCGGAGGGGCGTCTATGATCTGGTTGGCCGGGACCCTACTGTCCGCACACCCAATCCACAACAGGGGCGGTTTTTGTCCTTTGGCCAGTTTGGTGAAATAATTGGGATCTTCAGACAATTTTCTTTGCACCCAATCCCGGTTGTTTTGAAGCATCTGCTTGTAAAATCGATCCATGAAATTCTATTTTGGATTTTTTAGAGCAATCAATACTTGATTCGTATCCGAGAATACGAAAAGATTAAAAAATGAAAATCCAATCCCTCAAAACTGGCTTTTCAAAAATTAAAAGTACTGCATTTTTCTGTTGGAAGGGTGTTTGATTGAAGCTTTTTCAAAAGACCTGATTCCATGGGTTCCGCTAAAGTGATCTTAGAATTTCCGGGGGACCTGCAGTTTTGACCCTCTACTCCCGGATAGCGCGATTACAGGTTTCGTAAATGTTCTTGTTGAACCCAACCCTGAGCTCCGCTTCCTATTTCTATTTTTGACCACCCCTGATGCTGTTCCAGCACCTCCACTTTGGTTCCTGCGTGCAGCGTAAAGACTTGTGAACTGCGGGTGTTGGGTTCGCTCCGGATTTCAATCTGATCTGCAAATACAATGGAATACGCCTGATTTTCAATGACGGACTTTTTACCAAAACCCAGGCCAAGAGTTGTCAGGGCCAGTAGGAGAAACACCATACTGCTGGCAAAATACACCCGTTTCTTCCAAGAGACCCGATTGAAATAGTACAATAAAAACAGGAGGGCAAATCCGAACATGGCCACTATGGAGAAGATGGCCCAGCCCGAAGTGGTAAAAATATCTAATAGGGAATGCCATCGCTGTTCCAGGCGAGAAGGTGTGGCTTCTTCAATTTCATCAATCCGCATGTTGTGTGCAAATTGAAGATTGTTCAGAACATCTGGATCTCCGGGTTCCAGTTGCAGGGCCTTTTCATAATGATAGATGCTGTTGGCCACATCGTTCAGCCGGTAGTAAGCATTCCCAAGATTATAATGCAGGCCTGCTGAGGTTTGGCCATCCTCCAGAATGGCAGCGTATTTTTCTATTGCCAGCTCGTAATTTCCCTGATCGTAAGCCTGATTCCCTTCTTCAAAGCGCGTGTCCTGTGCTACAGCGGGCAGGGTCAGCAGCAGGAGAATATATAAAACCTTCTTCATCTTTAAAGTTGTTTATCAATGGCGGAAATAACCTGAACGGCCTTCCCGTAATCCCGATTCATTTCCACGTCACTGGTCGGTGCGTACCGGGCCAGTTCGCAGTTTTTTAAAATCTGAGTAAATTCATTAATATTTTCATCTTTGGCTCCCTTCTCTCGCAGGAGGTCCTCTATGCGATCCTTGCTCATTTCACTGGTGGGCAGATGTAATTTTGCTTTTAAAAAGTTGTGCAGTGCGCGTTCCAGAGAATCGTAGAACAGATTCTGATCGCCCAGATTTTTGCGGGCTTCCGACAGGTATCGTTTTGCCAGTCTATCCGCCTTTCTGATCTTATTGGCTCGAATATCATTGGCATAGACCTCCCGTTTCTTCCCAATAAAGATCAGCAGCGGAATCAGTAATACCGGCAGGCTCATCAGAGACCAGTACAATATGGAGCCCAGAAAGGAACTACTGCCTATGGGTTTAAGCGTGGTGTTAAGTTTTATATACCGGAAGTTGGCATCTGCAATTACCGGCACCTTATTGGCACTTCTGGTTACCCCGCCGGATCCGCCAGCAACAAGGGGTCCGGACTCCACATTGATTAGAATCTCCTCAGAAGTTAAGGTTTTATAAGACTTCGAATCCAAGTCAAAATAAGAGAAAGAAATCGGTGGGAGCGGGTAGTCTCCCTTGGCACCGGGGACCAGGGTATAACGGTCCGCCACGCTTCCTTGCATACCTCCCAAATTGGTTTGTACATTCTCAATGTGCTCGGGTTCATAGCGCTCAATGGAAACGGGTACCACCAGCTCAGGAAGAGTGAATAATTTCATATTTCCCTTTCCGGTCACTTTCACCTCAGCCTGAAGAGATTCCGTGGCATCCAGACTGGTTTTATTAGTGGTGACTTCAAACTTCATATCCCTGCCCACTGCTCCGGTAAAGTCAGCAGGCCTCCCTTCTGAGGGAAGTGGTTTGACATTAATGGTTCGGCTACCAGCAGCAACTGTACGGTCTACCGTGGTGTAAATTCTGCCACCAAAGAACGAACGACGTTCGGTTGGCACCTCCACTGAAACTGACAAGGCAAGTGGTTCGATCTCAAGCTCCCCGGTTTTCTGAGGATACAGGATGGTCTTGCGCAGTTCCACATAGCGATAGGGTTCCCCTCTGAATTCTCCGTTTTTAACGGAAAGTTCCCGGATATCAATATTCTGGCTCCAGAAATCACCATAGGTGGGCACATCGATTTCGCGCCAGTTGCTTACGGTAATACGCGGGCTGACATAGAGCTTGTATACCACTGTGATGGGTTCGTTCAGATAGGGATTGGTATTGGAAACTTCGGCCACTAAATGCAGGTTTTCAGCAGCAATAAATTCCGAATTATTTCCGTCGGTTGGCCGGTCTACGGCTTCTGTTACCTCTACTTCAATGGGAACGGTCTTGTAGATTTCTCCATCAATAGTGATTTCCGCCTGACCAATGGTGAAGGTTCCTCTGCGGGTGGGTTCCAGAAAATAGCTGTAAGTTTTGGAATAACTTCTTTTTCCGTTCACCCAACTATTGCTGACGGATTGATTGGGGCCCCCAACCACTCTGAAACTGTCAAAAGAAGGTGGCCGGAAGTTATCTCCATCCTGGTTCATTTGAAAATCAACCCGTAGCCGTTCATTTATACCCAGTTTTGTTTTACTGGCCTTTGCCTCAAAGCTCACCTGACCCAATACCAGATTGCTTAGGCAGAGGAAAAATGTTAATAATATTATCTTGATTTTCATTCCTGCTACTATCTCTCAATTTATCTTACCAGTCCTTCCCGGAACGGGGAGGGACTCCTTGAATCTTTTCTGCATTTATCTTATCGCGGACTTTTCGTTCTTCATTATTCATGGCCTCCAGCAAGCTCTCGATCTGCTGAGGGCTTAGTTGTCCGGGGATGGGTTGCTGCGGCTGTGGCGGACCTTCATCCTGCCTGTCCTGGCCTTCTCCCTGCTCCTGCCGGTCTTGAGGAGTACCCTCTTCATTTTGACCTCCCTGATCCTGTTGCTCATTGGGGTTTTGTTGGTCCCCCTGCTGTGGTTCTCCCTGGTCTGCTTGTTCCTGCTCTCCGGAATCCTGCTGCTGGTCCTGTTGCTCATCTTCGTTCTGAGAATCTTCATCGGGACTTTCACCTTCCTGATCCTCAGAATCCTGGCCTCCACCGCTTTCCTGCTCTTCTTCCCACTTTTTCTTGGCAAGTGCCAGGTTATAGCGGGTTTCATCATCGGTAGGGTCCGCTCTGAGTGCATTTTTATAAGCTTCTATGGCCTCAGGGTAGTCCTTCTGGGCCATGTGGGCATTCCCTTTGTTGTGAAACGCTTTATGCTTCATCTCTTTATCCACGGCTCTTTCTGCTGCCTGAGCATGTCGGAGCTCTGCATCCGCTGGTTTTTCCAGATCGTGATACAAATTCCCCATATTATAACGAGCCGTGGCATTGGAGGGGTCTTTGGATATGGCGGCCCGATAATAGGCTTCGGCCGATTCCAGATCCTCATTCTCCAGTGCATCTTCTGCTTCCACAAGCAAGCGGTTTGCCTCCCGGACTGCTCTTGACTGATCCTTGTCCTGGGCAAGGGCAGGTATCGCAAGCAGTAAAAACAAGACACTAATCAGCCAGTTGCCGCACTTGTCTCCATTATATTTTAACCTAGCTTCCATATCTACCGCTGATCATTAAACAAGTTGAGTTTTTTCAGCCACTCCGTTTTTCGTTCCAGCAAAAGGATATCAAGCAGTAGCAGCACTAAGCCTATACCTAAAAACCACTGAAACTGATCTTTAAAATCCGCTATCTGCTTCGACTCAAACTCTGCTTTGTCCATTCGTTGCAGGTATTCCGTCACCTGGGAAACTGCCTGCTGCGTTACGCTCCCATCAATGTATATTCCGTCCGTAGAGGAGGCGATTTCCTCAAGGGTGGCCTCATCAAGCCGGGTAATGACAGTGTTTCCGTCGTTGTCCCGCTTGTATCTCTGGACCACTCCGTTACTGCGCTCGGGAATTGGCCCTCCACCGGCGGTTCCCACGCCAATACTAATGATGCGGATGCCGTTTCTGGCCGCCTCTCTCACAACATCATCCATATCTCCTTCATGATCCTCTCCGTCACTGACCAGCACCACGACCCGATTGGTCTGAGCGGCATCATTGAAGTAGGTCTGAGCCAGTTCAATGGCCTCGTTTATGGCCGTTCCCTGAGAAGAAACCATGTCGGTATTCAGGGCCTGAAGGAACATTCGTGCCGCCGAATAATCCGTGGTAATGGGCAGTTGAGGAAATGCACTTCCCGCATAAGCTACAATGCCCACCCTGTCGCTTCCCAGATTGTTGATAATCTGGCTCACCAGCTGTTTTGATTTTTCCAGGCGGTTGGGAGCAATGTCCTCGGCCAGCATACTTTTGGAGACATCAACGGCGAATACCACATCCACTCCTTCGCGCTTAACTGTTTCCAATTTTGTGCCAAACTTTGGGTTGACCAGCGCAATAACCAAACACCCCAGACCAAGGCTCACAATGATGAGTTTAAGCACGCTTTTAAAGGTGGAGGTGTTGGGGCTGAGCTGCGCAAATAAATTCTTTTCAGCGAATTTATCCCGCATCTTTTTACGCCATACCAGCACTAATATAAACAGGATAATCAGCACCGGAATCAGGAGCAGATACCATAAATAATATTTTTCTTCCAGTATGAACATTCTTTAGCCTCTCTCTTTAAATTTGTCCGATTCCCAATTACACCACATTCCTGAAGACGGTGAATCGCAAAAGCATCTCCAGGATTAGCAATACCCCTGCCAGTAACACCAGCGGGCGGTAGTGCTCCTGATAGTTGTAAAACCGGGTTTCTTCAATTTCGGTCGTCTCCAGTTGGTCTATTTCCTCGTAAATTTCTTCAAGTTTCGTGTTGTCGGTGGCCCGGAAGTACCGTCCTTTGGTGGCCTGTGCAATTTGTTGCAGCAGTTCTTCATCAATCTCCACCGGAACGTTGCGGTACTGGAATTGTCCATTAGGCAGAATGGCTACCGGGGAAAGGGCCATTCCGTTACTCCCCACTCCGATGGTGTAGGTTTTTATGTCGTATTGCGCAGCCAGTTCACTGGCAATCTTTGGATCAATAAATCCTGCATTGTTCACCCCGTCTGTTAGCAGAATAATTACCTTACTTTCTGCCTTGCTGTCTTTGAGTCTGTTTACTGAAGTTGCAAGCCCCATGCCTATCGCGGTACCTCCTTCCAGTATGTTGGAATATTCGATGGCATCCAGGGCTCCCAGAACAATATTTTTATCGCTGGTGATCGGGGTTTGAGTGAAACTCTCCCCGGCGTAGACCACCAGTCCGAAACGGTCGGTGAGCCTGCCACGGATAAATTCAGAGGCCACTTCTTTGGTTGCCTCCAGTCTGTTGGGAGTGAAGTCTCTTGCCAGCATACTGGCGGAAACATCAATGGCCATGACAATATCTATTCCACTGGTGGAGCTGACGCTAGTGGTCACATCTACTGATCGCGGGCGGGCCATAGCCGTAATAATCAGGGCAAGGACTAACATCCGAAGGAACATCAGCAGGGGTCGCAGGCGAGCCCGGAGACTGGTGACACCCTCAAATCCCTGGAGACCGGGCAGGCGAATCTCTGCCGTCTGCCGGTTTCGCTTCCAGATATACCAGGCCACTGCCAGGGGTATGACCAGGAGCAACCAGAAAAATTCCGGATTTTCGAATGTTATATTATTCCACATTAGTTCGCTCTAAAATTTAATTCCACAGACGAAAGAATTCGCTCGGTTATCTGTTGCGCGTAGGTATCCTCCCGGTCGTAAATCAACATGATCTGTTGGTATCCGCCATTTTCCGCAAAATTCAGGATTTCGTATTCCTTCTCGTACTGCCGGCCACTTTCAGCGTCCTGGAAAATGAAACTGCCGAAGACCTTCACACCTACTGCCCCGTCACGGGAAGTCACCTCTTCCTGTTTCATCAGGATCATGGAAGCTCCCTGATCCTCTAACACTCCATATATCCCGTCTACTACAACCTCCAGATCAAAATTTGCCTGACCCCGCAATCCCAGCGTGGTAACGGCTATGAAATAACTGTCATTTAAGGTTCCCATCAGGAAGGTTTCATTGCCTACCATCATCTGTCTGACCTGATCCGGCAGGGGCATTTCTCCCCGTCTGAGGACTTGTGGAGTGGCAATTCTCACAGGAGGTGTTCCGTAATCACTGCTGATCCAATCTTCTTCTAATAATATCTTTGTGGGATGCCCCAAATAGGTGTCGCGGACGCTTTCCCAGCCTTGAAAGGCAATCTGGACAGCAAAGAAGGCCACGACTCCGACAACTATCCCCGCCACGGTGGCGATGATTTTTTTCCGGTTCTTCCTTTGTTTTAATTTTTCCTGGTACTCCTGATTTTGCTGCAGTTCCTCCTCTGTAGGTTGTGGAATACCTTGTTTGGTCTCATTGATAATTCCTGCCGCACGAGCTCTGTCCTGGCGGGCTGTGATCAGGTCAGGTCGCTGATTGGCGAATTTGGCCAAATCGGCCCGGGTCAGGATCTCCCGGAGTTTTATAATGGTTTCCTCCTGTACCAGCAACCTTCCCTTTTTGCGCTCCTGCTCGATGTGGAGCAAAAGCTCGGCTGAGGTACTTTCCATGGCATGGGGATACACTTCCTCATCCAAATACCTGCGGATGGCGTAGGTAAGCCGGGAGTAATATTCCTTTATTTCCCTGTTGTCCAGCAACTGGGATTTATCCAGCTCTTCCAGATCCGTAAGAGCCTGTTCGTATGGGGGAAGTTTACTGGCGGCTTCCTGTTTCTTTTTCCGGCGCAGGTACAGGAAGTATCCTCCGGCTGCCAACAGTAAAATAATGAGCACCCACCATCCCCAGGCCGGAAACCGGAACCCGCCGGGTGGTTCTATGTAGGGTTTAATGGGATACAGCTTTTGTTTGGTGGTATCCACTACCACGTCCGCTACTTCGATTAGAAGTGAATCAGTATAAAAAGGCTGATCATTGATCCGCACCAGTTGTCTTGGAATCGTATACGACCCGGAATCAAACTGGGTGAGGGTGTAGCGTTTGCGAAGGGAATATTCAGAGGATGGCCTAAGGGTATCGGTCGGGAAGACCTCTACCACTTCCATCGGATCAAAACTCTCCTCCGGGGGAAACTCAATGAGATCTTCAGGCTGAGCCTGGACCTCGAATAGGTAATTTATTTGTTCCCCAATCCGAATTTTGGTGGTGTCTACACTTGCGGTAACTTGTTGGGCCTGGATGGGCAAGGTACCCAGTAAAAGAACAAGGCACAGAGGCAACCACCATATCGTCTTTGAAAAACTCAGGTTGGGGGGCAAAAAATATTCGCGGCTTGGTATGTGTGTAAGGATGTCTTTCATGTTTTATCAGCCCCGTCTTTTAAAGTATCCGAGCAATTTGGTCACATAACTTTCATCGACCCGGGAACTGAGACTTCCGGCGCCACTGCGACTAAAATTGTCTTCAAAATAACGCACCCGTTCCTGATAGTACCTGGCATAGTTGTTACGTACTTTTTTGGAAGCGGTATCAACAACCAGACGTCTGGAGGTTTCTGCATCTTCAAACTGAACCAGGCCCATGTTTGGGATTTCTCCGTCCCTTCGGTCATAAATTCTTATTCCGGTCAAATCATGTCTTTTGCTGGTGATTTTCAGGGTATGCTGATAGCCGTCGGTCAGAAAATCAGAAAGAACAAAAACAATGGCTCTTTTCTTCATGACTCCTGATAAAAATTCCAGGGCTGCCGAGAGATTGGTTTTTTTGCTCTGGGGTTCGAACTCCAGGAGTTCCCGAATGATCCGCAGCACGTGGAAACGCCCTTTCTTGGGTGGAATGTACAATTCAATGCGATCCGAAAACAGGATAAGGCCAATTTTATCGTTGTTACTGGTCGCGGAAAAAGCCAGGGTTGCAGCTATCTCCGTAATAATATCGCGTTTGAAGTTTTCTCTGGTACCGAACAAACCGGAACCCGAAACATCCACGACCAGCATCATGGTAAGTTCACGTTCTTCTTCAAAAACTTTTACATAGGGTTCGTTGTAACGCGCCGTCACATTCCAGTCGATATTGCGAACATCATCCCCAAACTGATACTGCCTGACCTCACTAAAGGTCATACCTCTGCCTTTAAAGGTAGAATGGTATTCTCCTCCGAAAATATGATCGCTCAACCGGCGGGTCTTGATTTCAATTTTACGGACTTTTTTGAGTAGTTCTTTCGTATCCATTGGTAATTTCTGCTCGCGTCTACGGATCCTGTCATGCCACTTTAATGGGGGCGACTTTTTCGGGATATTCCCTGTGGTTACTGGTGGTCTTTCTGCTATGGCACTTCGATTTCGTTCACCACCTTGCTGATGATATCTTCCGAAGTGATATTTTCAGCTTCTGCCTCATAGGTGATGCCGATACGATGGCGTAACACATCCAGCACCACTGCTCTGACATCTTCGGGTATTACAAACCCGCGGCGCTTGATAAAAGCATAGCATTTTGCAGCAGTTGCCAGGTTGATACTTCCCCGGGGCGATGCGCCGAAGCTAATTAGCGGTTTGATATCTGCCAGGTTGTACCGCTCGGGGTAACGGGTGGCGAAGACCATATCCAGGATGTACTTTTCTATCTTTTCATCCATGTAAACTTCCCGAACCGTCTGTTGTGCCCGGAGAATTTGATCCAGACTGACCACCGGGTTTACCTGCTCGAAGGCGCCTTTCAGGTTGGCACGCACCACCAGTTGTTCTTCTTCCAGTTTGGGATAGTCAATGACGGTTTTTAGCATAAAGCGGTCTACCTGAGCTTCAGGCAGCGGATAGGTTCCTTCTTGTTCCACGGGGTTCTGAGTGGCCATTACCAGGAAAGGCTGTTCCAATAAGAAGGTTTCGTCCCCAATGGTCACCTGTTTCTCCTGCATGGCTTCCAAAAGAGCAGATTGAACTTTTGCCGGAGCCCGGTTAATCTCATCGGCCAGTACAAAGTTGGCAAAAATGGGTCCTTTTTTAATGCTGAAGTCGTTCTGCTTCATGTTGTAGATCATGGTACCCACAACATCCGCAGGAAGCAGATCCGGGGTAAACTGGATTCTGCTGAAGCTGCCTTGCACGGCTTTGGACAGCGTGTTTATGGCAAGGGTTTTAGCCAGCCCAGGAACTCCTTCCAGAAGGATGTGTCCGCGGCCAAGTAAGCCAATCAGCAAGCGTTCCACCATGTCCTTCTGCCCCACTATCACCTTCCTCATTTCGCTGTTGAGGATGTCCACAAAAGCACTTTCTCTTTCTATTTTCTCGTTGATACTCGAGATATCCATAGAACTTTGTTCTTGCATTATGCTAATTTTTTTTAAGGAGTTGCTCCCTTGAATTAAGATGAGGCAAAAGGTACAAATCTTTTGCCAAAGTGATTCACGTCTCTCTAAAGAGACGAGTATTTATTCAGGGTGTTGCAAACAGCAAATGCCTTGCCATAATTTCAATCTTTTAACAGTAAGCTACTACCCGGAATTCCGTGAAGGAAAAATACAATTCTCAGTGAAGACAATTTGACAGTCTTTGGTCGCCTTTGAGGATCTGGAAAGATTAACCATCATTTAACGGATATTACCGGCTGCTAGGTCTTTTTGGCTTTTAATTCTTCTTATTTTTAATCCTGTCAAAATAATCCCATCCATGAAGGAACGAACCGCTTTTTCCCGTATCATACTCAGCACCCTTCCATGGGAACGCATGCAAAAGGGACGTATCATTCGTCTGTTGCATGAATCAGTCCAAATTGGCAGTACCTCTTTTATAGTCAGTAGCCCCAGGCAGGAGGAGATTCCTAAAGCTTTTGCAGCAGCTTACAGTGAAAGCGGCCTGAGCAGAGATGAAATCCAGCTTATTGCAGAAGTGGCAAAACCTACTGCGATAGGTTTGGAAGACCGGGTCGATGAGCTTTTGCGGGATTTGGGGACGGATTATTTTGACCTTCTAATACTGAACACGGTTGCTGAACCGCAAGCCCTGGTGGAGGTTTTTGAGAAACTTTGGAATCACGCAAAGGTAAAAGAGTTCGGAATCCGGGGACTGCCCCCGGGGCCTTTTCATACTTCCGGTTTTTCAATTTCCATATTCTGCACCTCCTTTGAGGTTCTGAATATGGAGCAATTAGACCGTCTGGAATCGACCCAGGATGAGAGCGGATTTATAAGGTTGTTGATAGACTGGGATGAGCAGTGGCTCAACCGGTCTGCTCTGGAAGCAGCGCTTTCTGAGCTTTGCCACAAATATGGCCTGAGTCTCCAGGAATTAATAAAGGCCTGGCTATTGCAGCATCCCGCGCTCCTATCGATCGTGTTGTCTGCAAGTAATGAACGGGAAATGGAGCAATTGAGAAATTTAGCCGGAATGCAGTGGAATCCCTTTGATTGGCGCAAAATAAAGCTAACTTTAACCGGTTCAAGATCATAAGCGGGAACAAACGGTTACTTGCGCAGCAGTATTCAGGTAGCGATACAGGAAAAACCAATGGGGGTGGGACTCAGCTTCCTAATGAGGTGCAGGAAGTAAAAATCTGGTATCTGCCGTCGATGCTTGGGCGCAATTTTGAAAGGTCTATTTGTTTAATGAAAGCAGATGATTAACAAACGTCTTTTAATTAAGAACCTCCTGGCCCACACGGGGGAGAATAGCTTTTATGATAAAAAAAGAAAGGTGGACCTCTCCAGCAGGGAAGGCAAAGCGAAATTCCTGAAACATATCTGTGCCCTTTCCAACTCCAATCCTGATAATCGATCCTTCATTGTCATAGGGGTAGATGATCAGGACAATACCGTACTGGGAGTCGATTTCTTCGATGACAGTAAAATTCAGAATCTGGTGAACGCTTATCTGGAGAACCCTCCCATGATTTCCTATGAAAATATTCATTTTCCACATTTGTCCGATGCCCAGGTGGTTGGCCTGGTGACCATAGCTCCCAATAAAGGTTTGCGATGCAGTCTTAAAAAGGCCATTTGGAAGTATTCCTCGGGTACTGTATTCAGCAGGGAAGGCAGTATCAGTCTGCCCGTGAATGGGAGCTTCAGAATTCCCCGGGGAAATCCTCAGCTGGTGGCGGCCATTGAATCCCATTCCAGAAACAGTATGGAACTGACCCTGGACGGAGTTTTCGACTTTTTTCGCAGACATGCGGATCTGCAGCCTGTTTACAAAGTTTTTAAGGAGTACTTTATTGTATGCTGGTCCGGAAAAAGAGAAATAATCCGGGGGGAAACTTTTTATTCCCGGGTAGACATTGCTCTTATCAACGAGCAGGTTAAACTGTTTTTCTCCGAACACGATCAGGTAGTGATTCATCATAACGAAGACGAGTTTCAGATCCGGGAATACGTAAAACTCGGTCTGAATAATTACAATCGACATTATCCGCTGGAGGAAACCACCATTCACTTCCGGGATAATGTTTCTTACTTCATTGAGAGTAAGCTGTTGTTCGAGCCGCCGCAGTTTGAAAAGGAAAACCTCTATCACTTCTACAACCACAACAATACCCTGGTGGAAAAGCTTAAAAAAAACATTCCATTGTTACCGGGAGAGGAGCGGGATTTACAGAATATTCCGAATGTTTATCTCATTTGTCACTTCAATGGTTTTGAAGATGCCATGGTACGACTGGAAGAGGCACGGACCTTGCTACGTAATTACGACCGCAAATTGTACCAGCTATATAAGGACAGTATGCGGATTCTCAGAAAGGTAAAATACAATTAACATGAGTAGAACGCTGGTTATTGGTGATATTCACGGAGGCCTTCGGGCCCTTATTCAGTTACTGGAGCGGGCCGAAGTGAGCCCGGAGGATCGATTGATATTTTTGGGAGATTATGTGGACGGCTGGAGTGACTCGGCCAATGTGGTGTCCTATCTTATGGAACTGGCAAGGGAAAATTCCTGTATTTTTCTGCGGGGAAATCATGAAGAATTGGTCCTGCGGTGGCTCAAAACAGGAAAAACTTATGATCAGTGGCTGGAACATGGGGGGCAGGCCAGTCTTGAATCTTACGCCAGACTGAGTCAACATGAAATTGATAAACACATTGATTTTTTCGAGCAGTTGTACAATTTTTATATTGATCAGGACAACCGTCTCTATCTTCATGCGGGCTTTACCCATGCCCGGGGTCCGGAGCACGAGTATACCGATGTCCCATTCCGCTGGGACCGCACCCTATGGGAACAGGCACTCTCACTAGATCCCACCTTGGACAAGGATCATCCTCACTTTCCTTCCAGGTTGAAACTATTTGAGGAGATCTACATTGGGCATACGCCGGTTACCCGTATAGGTGAGGATAAACCCTATGGAAAGTCGGGAGTATGGAATGTGGACACCGGCGCTGCATTTAAAGGAAAGTTGTCCCTGATCGATGTGGATACTAAAAAAGTGGTACAAAGCGATCCGGTCTATGAGCTATATCCGGATGAGCCGGGGAGAAATTAAGAAGATTTTGGGGACAATTCATATGGGAAAACGTATCTTTGTCCATTAATCCCGCCGCATTAATTTGGTGGTGAATTAAAAAAAACCTATAGGTAAATTAGTTTATGGCATTAGAGAATATCCGACTGGAAGTGATGAAGACTGTGGAGAAATCCATTGACCGATTCGTGAGCGATTATTTAATTCCGGTTGAAGAAATTTGGCAACCTACGGACCTGCTACCGAATTCCCAGGACGAGGATTTTTTGGAAAAAGTTACTCAGTTACGGGAAGAATCGAAAGAGCTGGGTTATGATTTTTGGGTTGTCCTGGTGGGGGATACCATCACAGAAGAAGCTTTACCGACCTATGAGTCCTGGCTTATGGACATGGAAGGTGTGGATCAACACGGGAAAAACGGTTGGTCCAAATGGATTCGGCACTGGACCGGAGAGGAGAACCGTCACGGAGACACCCTTAATAAGTACCTTTACCTATCGGGCCGGGTGGACATGAAGGAAGTGGAAAAAACCACGCAACACCTGATTAACGATGGTTTCGATATTGGGACGGGACGGGATCCCTATCGCAACTTTGTCTATACCAGTTTTCAGGAGCTGGCCACCAATATTTCACACAAACGAGTAGGACAGATAGCCCGAAAGAAAGGGAATAAGATGCTGGCGAAAATGTGTAATGTCATCGCCGGGGATGAAATGCGGCACCATTTGGCCTACCGGGAATTTGTGAAAATCATTTTTGAGTATGACCCTAGTGAAATGATGCTGGCCTTCAACGATATGATGAAGAAAAAGATCGTGATGCCAGCACAGTTTATCCGGGAATCCGGTCAGGGCATTGGAGAAGCCTTTGAGAACTTTTCCAATGCAGCACAGCGTTTAGGCGTTTATACCACCCATGATTATATTGAAATTTTGAAGAAGCTCAATGAGTTCTGGGAAATTGACAAGATGACCCATTTGACGGATCAGGCTGAGAAAGCCCGTGATTATCTCATGAAACTTCCGGACAGGATGACCCGAATTGCGGAACGAATTTCCGTTCCTCAGGACCCTCATCAATTTAAATGGGTACAACCAAACGGAACCCTTTAAACGATATTTTTTTGGATACCGCCCTTTGGTGGTGGTCCAATAGAGATGATTTAAGGCCTCTCCCCGGTGGAAAGGCCTTTATTTTTGGAAGAGTTTCTAATATTTCCAAGGCTATGTGTATCATTTCCCGCTTGCCGTCGTCTTTAAGGAAAACCCATTTAAGATGATACGAACGCTGTCGGCTGTCTTTGCTTTATTTATCCACATATTTTCCATAACCGGACAAGAAATTTCAGGCCGTGTTCTGGATTATCATTCGCGTCAGCCGGTTTCCTATGCCAGTATTGTGTATGCCCAAAGCAAGGGAGTAATCACCAATGAAGAGGGTGAATTCAGTATTCATCCTGACCAGGTGGTGGATTCTGTGGTCATTTCCTCTCTTGGATATGAAACCCTTACACTTAAAGAATTCGGACCTGATATGACCCTGAACCTGATGCCTCAGACCACCGAACTGGATCAGGTATTTCTGTCCGATCAGCAACTCTCCGGCCGTGAGATCGTTGATCTGGTGATGCAGCGACTGGAACAGAACTACGACGGAAATCCTACGGAACTGCAATTTTTTTACCGCCAGTCCAATCATCAGGAACTGGGTTTTGATGTCGATGTCAAAAAGAGCAGTATTGAGGAGTTGAATCAGGATCTAATGGATGAAATCCTGGCCAATGTTCCCGATGAGAGCGGCTCCTACAAGGAAATGGCCGGGGTTTTGTACGGGGATTATGAAGAGCAAAAGATTCATATCGAAAAAGCGGCCCAACTGTACAACCAGTCTGACAATGAAAGACTCGAGGAACTAAGCACTCAACTGCGGGACATTCTGTTGGAAAACATTAAAGACGATTCCTTTCTGAAGATTCGGACCGGTATTATCGGAACTAAAATCCAGGCAAAGGAGATTAAAGAAGATCTGGAGCAGGAAAGGACTCAGGAAGAGATTCATCCCGATACGCTTGCCCGCCAGCAGCGCAAAGGCCGGGAGAATTTTCACAAGTGGGCTGCCCAGGATGTCCATAAACTCTTTGATGGGATGTTCTGGAAAGAAGACAATCCAATCGACTTCTTTTTGAAACCAGGCAGGTATCACTTCCATTTGGATGGGTATGCTGATATTAAAGGGGAGATGGTTTATGTGGTGGACGTAGAGCCTAAACGCCGCGGCGATTTCAAGGGGAAGCTGTATGTGAATGCTTCGGATTATGGGGTGCAACGCCTGGATTTTGAAAATGTCAAAGATCTTTCCAGGTTTAAACTTTTTGGTGTCAGTCATATTGATGACCTGTATAGTGGCAAGCTCATATTCTCAAAAAATACCCAGGGATCGTACTCCCCTACTTATCTGGAGTTGCGTGAGGGAAGCACGGTCGGAGTGAGACGGCCTCTAAAGATTATCGAAAGGAACCGGGTGGTGCCCGGCCGCAATAAGCAGAACCAGTTGAAGCTGGATCTGGATATTGATGTGCGCCAGGTTACTACCTACCAGTTCTACGTTTTTCAGGAGGCACCTATGGAGGCGGGCGAGCTGGAACAAATTGAGGACTATATGGATTTTCAGTACGAGGTATTTGATTCCTATAATGCCGATTTCTGGAAAGGGACGACTATTGTCGAACCCAATGCAGCTATTAAAGAATACACCAATACCTCTGCTACCCCTTAATCAAACTTGAGGGTATGGGAGTCAATGGCCGGACTCAGAAACTGGCTTTTAAACCGAGGGCTCCCGGGCCTATGGAGATTGTCCAGTTCAGGGCATCATGTCCAGAAGGCTTTGCTTGTTTTTTACGGGTGAGGTAGGCGTCCACTCCTTCAACCACAGCCACTCCAAGGGCGATACTCAGGCCGACATCTGAGAGCCAGTGGGCGCCCTCCCAAAGACGTGAGACAGGACCGATCATTCCAAGGGTATAGGTTCCGGCTTTGAGCCATGGGTTTTTAATTTTTTTTCCGATGGCGTATGCGGTGGTCACCGATAGGAGCGCATGACCCGAAGGGAAGGAATGCCAACTGGAGGAAGAGGAGAAAGGATCAAAAACGTTTTTGCCTTCACCGGTTTCGGGCCGGGCACGGCCAACGGCCCATTTTCCAGTCGCCAGCATCAATGAAGCAGCGGAGGCAGAAGTCAATAAGAGGATACCGGTTTCTCGAAGCGCTGTATTTTTAGTGGTGAGTCCTGCCAGGTAGACCGCGCCGTTTAAAAGAAAGAAGTGCTCGGGAGTGGCAGCCCGTCCTATTTCGCGGATAAGGCCTGGCACATCCTCCTTGTGCGAGACCATATAATCATGGCTTTGCTGATCCACCGTGTACAGCGCAAATGTTCCAGCTGCGACTCCGCCAAAGATCAGCCAATCCTGCTGATTCCACCTCAGGGGCTGAATAAAGGCGTTTGTAAAACCTCCGATTCCAAGTAACAGATCTTCCTTGATAAGCTGAGGATAAGAGGACCAGTTGAGCTCGTCCTCTTCCTGCTTTTCCGTGATAGGATGAAGTAGTTTTTTGGCGTGGTAGTGGTTATGCTCTCCAGTAAGAATGGGTAAATCTTCCTTGACCAGCGCCCTTACTTTCTTCCGATTTAGACTATCTATGGATGCGGATTCCAGACTGCCGTTGGAGGGGGATTGTGCCTGCAAAGGGATTCCCAGCAAAGCCAGCAGGAGGATTAAAAATATTTTATTCTTCATAAGGGAGGCAAGAGTACGGATTTTTTTAGGTTGTTGAGTTGAGGTACTACAGGTTAATGGTGTGGATTCCAAAAATGATGGCAAAAAAAACTGCCCCTCGAATCTCAAGGGGCAGTCACAACAGTATATTTTAAGCTTATTCCCATCCACCTCCAAGGGCCTGATACAGGTCCACTATGGAAAGCAGTTGTTCCACCTCTGCGTTGATGAGCTCCAGTCGCGAGTTCAGCGCGTTTTCCCTGGCAGTGAGGACTTCCAGGTAGTTAGCAAGACCGTAATTGAGCAACTCTTCAGAGTAATTCGTAGCTAAATCATAGGCTTCAAATTCCTGAGATTTGATCTCAATGGTCTGTGAGGCAGCCTGAAAATTATACAAGGCATCTGAGACTTCTCTGCTGGCATTGATCATGGCGTATCTGAAGTTCAGATAAGCTTGTTCTTGCCGTGCCTGGGAAGCTTCATATTCCGACCTTATCTGCCGGCCATTGAAAATAGGCTGTGCCAGACCCCCGATTAAATTGGCAAACATGGAATTGGTATCCAGAAGGTCGGCAATGTCCGTGCTTTGGAATCCTCCAGTTGCAGTCAACCGAATACTTGGATAGAAATTGCTTCGAGCCACATTGGTCATTTCAAAGGCACTGACCAAACCGTACTCAGCAGCTATGACATCGGGTCTGTTCCGCAGTAACTGCGCAGGTACTCCTACTTTTAATTCCGTATCAATCTGTTGATCGGCCAATTCCCCACGCTCAATCTGATGAGGAGCATTCCCCAGCAGGATACTCATGGTGTTCTCCAGCAATCGAGAGGCGTTTTGAAGGTCTACCAAAACGGCTTGCGCACGGTAGAGTTGGGCTTCTGTTTGTTTTACTCCAACCTCGTTGACCACCCCCGCATCTTTCAGCGCCCTGGTGGTTTCCAGACTACTGATTCGGTTAGAGATCGTTATCTCTGTAATCCGCTTTTGTTCATCCAATGCCAGTAATTGATAATAAATGGTGGCAATGTTGGCAATGAGTTCTGTTTTCACGGCCTGATGCGCTGCTACAGATTGCAGATAGGAAGCTTGTGAGGCCCGATCCGCGCTCCGAATTTTACCCCAGATATCAGCTTCCCAGGTAAGGTTGGCAGTCAGATCGAACTGCTGGGTGCTTCCATCTACGAGCGCACCCATAGTGGTGTTTTTAGACATTTCCTGATGCGCGGCCTGAGCCTGTAATCCCAAGGTTGGAAAATAGGCTGCCCGCCCTTGCTTCATATATGCCTCGGCGATTTCCATTTGTTGCAGTGCAATGCGGATGTCGAGGTTGTTCTCAAGGCCTTCCTCAATATAACCTACCAATAAAGGGTCGGTAAAAAGCTCTCTCCAGGAAACATCTGCCATACTCAGGCTGTCCTGTGGCAGTTGGTCCGTTCTAAAATAATCTTCTTGCACAATGGTCTCTGGCCGTTGGTACTCTTTCGCTACAAAGCAGGATTGTAGCGAAAGCAGTACGGCAGGCACCATTATGAACTTATATACAGTGCTTTTTTTCATTTCAAGGGATTATAGGTCTTCTTCTTTTGGTTCAACAAGGGCTTCAGTTGTGGGTTTTCCAGTAATCTTCTCCTGGAGCCACTGGAATAGGATAAACAAAATAGGAATAATGAACACCCCTATGATGGTTCCAATGAGCAATCCTCCCACTGCTCCTGTACCGATGGATCGGTTTCCTACAGCTCCGGTTCCAGTCGCAAAAACCAGTGGGAGCAGCCCGATAATAAAGGCGAAAGACGTCATCAGAATAGGTCGCAGCCGCACGCGCGCTCCTTCAAAGGCCGCTTCTACAAGCGGGAAGCCGAGTCTTCGACGTTGGATGGCAAATTCCACAATCAAAATAGCGTTTTTAGCCAGCAGTCCCAGGAGCATGATCAGGGCAATCTGGAAATACACGTTGTTTTCCAATCCCATCAGCGCGGTACTCACATAAGCTCCCATAACCCCCACTGGCAGCGAAAACAACACCGAAAGAGGGAGTAAAAAACTCTCGTATTGGGCCGCCAGAATAAAGTACACAAACATGATACTGAGAATGAATATCATGGTGGTCTGGTTTCCGGCTGAGATTTCCTCCCGGGTCAGTCCCGAAAAGTCAATACTAAAGTTGGTGGGCAGGCTTGTGGCACTTACTTCCTGAACAGCTGCGATGGCATCTCCAGTGGAGTATCCTGGTGCGGGTGCACCATTTACATCTGCAGAGTTAAACAAGTTAAAACGTGTCACAGACTGGGGTCCGTATACTCTGGAGAGCTCTACGAATTCAGTGATGGGTGCCATTTCTCCACTCTGGGTACGAACAAACAGGGAGTTCAGGTCGCTTGTAGTGGCCCGGTCCTCCGGCAGGGCCTGTACATACACCCGGTATTGTTTTCCGAAGCGGGAAAAATCCGCCGCGTAGAAACTTCCGATATACCCCTGCATCGTGGAGAGAATACTACTGATACTGACACCAACTTCCTTGGCTTTCGGGATGTTGATGTTCATCTCGTATTGCGGGTAATTGGTATTAAAGGAGGTTTGCGCGTATAAAATCTCCGGTCTGGCCATCAGTTCTCTCAGGTATTCCTGTGCCGTTGCATCCAGTTCCGTAAACGGACCTCCCGATCGGTCCAGAATCTGCATCTCAAAACCTGAGGAGACTCCAAATCCGGGTACGCTGGGAGGTTCGAAAAACAGAATTTGCGCGTCGGGTATTGTAGCTCCCATTCCGAAGAGTTGTCCGATGATGGCCTGAGAAGACATGGAGTCGTCCTTGCGGTCGTCCCAGTGGGACAGTTTAATAAATCCAAGACCGTAGTTACTACCGGCTCCACCAATAAGGCTGAACCCGTTAACCATAGAGACGGATTCTACACCAGGAATCTGTCGTGCTTTTTCTGCAAGTTCCGTAGTCACAGCAACGGTTCGGTCCATGGAAGCTCCGGCAGGAAGCTCTACGTTGGTCATGATCATCCCACGGTCCTCATTGGGAACAAACCCCGTTGGAGTGGTAATGGAAGCCCAGTAAATCGCACCTACAGATGCCACCAGGATAACTGCGGTGATCCATTTATATTTATACATGAATCGCAGCGACTTGACATATTTGCGGGTCGAAGCGTCGAAAGCCGTGTTGAAGTTGTTGAAAAACCTTCCGAGGAAGCCTTTCTTCTTTCCATCATCCGTATGGGGTTTCAGGAAAACGGCACACAAAGCAGGGGACAGCGTCAGGGCGTTCACCGCTGAAATGGCAATAGCTACCATGAGGGTGATACCGAACTGTTCATAGAAAACTCCCGTAGGTCCCTGAATAAAGGTCACGGGGATAAACACCGCTGCCAATACCAATGTAATGGAAATAATGGCTCCGGTAATTTCTTCCATGGCTTTCATGGTGGCCCCCATGGAAGTCTTTGCGCCTTCTTCAAGTTTGGCGTGCACCGCCTCAACCACTACAATGGCATCATCCACCACAATACCGATGGCCAGCACCAGTGCAAACAAGGTCAATAAGTTGATGGAATATCCAAAGAGGTTGAGGAAAAAGAAGGTTCCCACAATGGATACCGGTACCGCAATGGCCGGAATAAGGGTGGATTTAAAATCCTGAAGGAAAATAAACACCACCAAAAATACCAGCAGGAAGGCTTCGATCAGGGTGGATATCACCTTGGCGATCGAGGCATTCAAAAACTCATTGGTATCAAAGTTTACCATCATTTCCAGACCATCGGGGAACATGGGTTCCAATTCGGCAATCTTGGCATGGATTTCTTCAATAATCGCCTGGGCGTTGGATCCGGGTGTTTGGTATATAGCCATACTCACTCCCGGTTTTCCATTGGTCAGGGAGAGCCCGGTATAACCTTCAGCGTCCAACTCCACCTGGGCTACATCCTTCACCCGAAGGAATTGTCCGTTATCCAGGGCCCGGATAATGATATTGCCGTATTGTTCAGCAGTGGTGTACCGACCGGGGTATCGAATAACATACTCGAAGGCTTCTCCACTGTTTTGTCCCAGAGCTCCGGCTGCTGCCTCCAAACTTTGTTCATTGATGGCGGCAATAACATCGGTAGGTACCAGGTTATAGGCAGCCATGCTTTCGGGCTGCAACCAGACACGCATCGCGTAATTTTTGGCTCCAAAGACACTGGCTTCTCCTACCCCGCTGATCCGCTGGATTTCCGGAATCACGTTAATGTTCAGGTAGTTCTGGATATAGGTCGCATCGTAATCGGGATTTTCCGAAAACATGGTGAGGAACATCAGGGAACTGGTCTGCTGCTTCTGGGTGGTCACCCCTGAACGGGTCACCTCCGCAGGAAGTAGAGGGGTGGCTCTGGAGACCCTGTTTTGGACGTTTACTGAAGCAATGTCCGGATCAATTCCCTGTTCGAAAAACACCTGAATGCTGGCCATACCATTGTTACTGGCTGTAGAGGTGATATAGGTCATCCCTTCCACCCCGTTGACCTGCTCTTCAATGGGAATAATCACACTTTCCAAAACGGTTTGTGCGTTTGCCCCGGGATAATTAGCCCGTATTTGTACCGTCGGGGGAGCAATATCCGGATACTGCGTCACCGGAAGCGTGGTGATCCCCAGGACCCCCAATAAGAGGATTATAATAGAGACAACTGAGGAAAGTACAGGTCTCTGTATGAATACTTTTATCATATTTTTCGCTTATTTGAAAACCGGTTTGATAGAATTTGCGATGGTGTCGAAAGGAACGGGCTGTGGCTGAATGGGGGTTCCACTTCGAAGCTGACCCACTCCCTGAGCGACTATTTTTTCTCCTGGTTCAATTCCTGAAGCCACAACTATGAGGTTGTTGACCCGGTCTTGTACCTGAATCACAGAAGATACCGCAAGGGTGTCTCCCTGTACTTTATATACTATGACATTTCCTTGTTGTTCGAAGGTGGAACTTTCAGGAACCACAGGAACGTCTTCATATGTTTGAGGAATGCGAATGTTTCCGCTGTTTCCGTTGGCAAGGATTCTGTTGGGGTTGGGGAACCGCGCCCGGAATCCTACCGTTCCGGTGGTGGGATCAACCTGTCCGGTCACGGTTTCAATTTTTCCTTTTTCATCGTACATCTGACCGTTAACCAGTTGAAGTTCAACATCAGGTAGCTGCGCGAGTTTTTCGGTGATGTTCTCCCCTTCTGCTGTCTGAAGGAAGTTTAGGTAATCCCGCTCATTCATGGAGAAAAAAGCATAGACTTCATCAATGTCCGAGACCCGGGTAAGAGGGGTGGGATCCGCCGGACTCACCAGTGTTCCCTGACGGAAATTTATTCTTCCGACATATCCATTTACCGGGCTTTTGATGGTTGCATAATCGATATTTGCAGCCACCCGGCTATAGTTCGCTCTGGCCTGGGCCAGCTGGGCTTTGGCCGTTTCAAGCTGAACCGGGCTGATAATGTTTTGCTCCACTAGTGGTTCTAGTTTACTGACTTCCACCTCTGCGGTATTGACACTGGCGCGTGCAGCTTCTGCTTCCTGATTTAAAGTAGCAGTCTCCAGTCGAAACAGGGCTTGTCCTTTACTTACTTTTTCACCTTCATCCACAAGGACCTCCGTAATATATCCTGAAACCTTTGCCCGAACCTCCGAGTTCACCACCCCTTCAATGCTAACGGGATAGCTGTTAAAGCCCGTAACGGTTCTGTTGGGGATTTCAATTACGGGGTAGGGCATTGGCCCCTGACCCATTTGTCCGCTCTGTTGGTCGCCTCCCTGGCAAGACGCCAATAAAAGGGAGCCGAATAAAATTCCAAAAAAACTGAATTTTCTCATCTGCTTATCTGTTGTGATTTGTTAGGTGTTTCTTTTTAATTTTTGTTCTTAGCTTTTCTATGGATGCTGCTCCTTCTTTTATAAAAGCGAGGTACTCTTTCTGAAATTCAAGGTCGTGTTGAAAATCCTCTTCCTTGTGGTGAAGCTGGTTCCATTTCGTTTTGTAGTCTAAAATCTTTTCGCTCAAGACAATTTCCCGATCCCAATCCGATATCATCTGATCGATTCGGCGAATCATCAGGTTGGGATTGATAATAAAATAGCGCTTGCGGTCACCGGGTTTGGTGAAATACTCCACTTTGCCGGTGGCCTGCATCTGATCCAGGTGCGTTGAAATCGTACTCTTACTGGCATTTAAAGCCTCCACCAGCCCATCAAAAGTCATACCTTGGGCGCCTTCCAGTATTAAGATTACGAGAATTCTGGCTGCCACCGGTGCAAGTTGCTCATGCTCAAGGATAATGCCCAGTTCTTCTATTAGGGTTTTCTTTTCCTTTTCCAGATCAGTTGACTTCATTTTGAATTTTTTCAAGCGGCAAATATAGGACATTAGTTCTGAATCTACCGAACCAACGGAACCTTTTGTGGCAAAAAGCAGGCCATTACGGCCTTTATGACATACTGATGTTTTTGGCTCGGAGAGTAATAAAAAGAGGAAAGGGGAGAAGGGTGGCCGGAGCCGGTATCAATTTTTCATGATGTGGCCGCAGCGGGTACAGGTGTGTAACTGAGGGTTCTGCTCAAATTCCCTGAAATGTTCCAGAAAATCAGTTTCAATATTACTCAGAGGAAAATAAACCTCATGAAGTTTGTGATTGCACTTTTCACAAAACCAAACAAGGCCATCTCGTCCTTCCAAATGTTCTCGCTTCCGCTCGATAACCAGCCCTACCGAACCTGCTGATCGCTCCGGGGAATGCAGTACTTTTGCAGGATTCAGGTACATATCGCCTGGACCCAGCTCAAAAGTTTTGCGCTGGTCATTTTCCTGAATGTGCACCTTAATGGTCCCCTCGATTTGATAGAAGAGTTCTTCGGTTTCATTGTAATGGAAGTCTTTTCGGGAATTTGGACCTCCCACTACCATAATAATGAAGTCATCGGATTCGTAATAAAGGTTTTTGTTTCCTACTGGGGGTTTCAGCAGGTCGCGGTTCTGAGAAATCCACTGGTGCAGGTTGAATGGAGGATTGACGGACACGTTGAACTATTTGAAAATTTTGATAAAAGTAATAGTTTCCATCCGAAAGGCAAGAACAGAACCAAATAATTGCTTCGCCTGATTCCTTTTTACGGGGAAACACGAATTTTAGTACCTTCCCCTTTTAAACGAAAAAACATGAAGAATTATCTACTGCTACTTGCAGCTGCTGTTATGCTGAGCTGCAATACCTCTACAAGTTCGCCCGCTGATGTTGCACAGGATCAGATGTCACAAGAGTCGAAGGAGCCCAACTTCGGCATTGTGCTGCACGGTGGAGCCGGAACCATTCTAAAAGAGAATATGTCGGATTCCATGGAACAGGCCTACCGTCAGAAACTGGAAGAGGCCATCCGTACCGGCCATCAGATACTGGAAGAGGGGGGTACCGCTGTGGAAGCGGTCCAACGTACCATTAACATTCTGGAGGACTCTCCGCTATTCAATGCCGGGAAAGGTGCAGTCTTTACCAATGAGGGTACCAATGAACTGGATGCTTCCATAATGGATGGAAGCGACCTGAACGCCGGGGCGGTAGCCGGAGTCACCACCGTAAAAAATCCGATTGATCTGGCCATTGAAGTCATGCGGAATTCTCCTCATGTGATGTTGGCCGGAAAAGGAGCTGAAGAATTTGCAGCCTCTGTAGGAACCGAGCTGGTAGATCCCGAATATTTCTATACCGAAAGTCGCTTTCGGAGTCTGCAGCGCATAAAGGAATCTGAGAAGACCCAGTTGGATCACGATGATCAGCAGGCGGCCCTGACGCCATGGGAATACAGGGACTCGAAATTTGGGACGGTGGGTGCTGCTGCCCTGGATCGGCACGGCAATCTGGCTGCAGGTACCTCTACCGGCGGGATGACCAACAAAAGGTGGGGACGGATTGGGGATGCTCCCATCATCGGAGCGGGAACCTATGCCAATAACAATACCTGTGCGGTCTCGAGTACGGGTTGGGGAGAGTTCTTTATCCGTGGTGTGGTGGCGTACGATATTTCAGCTCTTATGGAATACAAAGGTCTGAGCCTGGCAGAAGCTGCCCGCGAGGTGATCCAGAAAAAGAATCCGGCTCTTGGGGGAGATGGTGGGATTGTGGCCATTGATAAGGATGGAAACATAGTCATGGAATTTAATACTGCGGGTATGTACCGGGCCAGCATGAATAAAAAGGGAGACCTTCAGATTGGCATCTATGGTGAGTAGTACCCTCTTGCAATTCGCTTCTTGCGTTAAATAACACTCAACAGTCTAGCTTTTAATAATAAGGAACCTTCTTTTTGCTAAAATTCCTTAATTTCGCGGCTCTACAAGAATGACCAAAACGACGTTTATGAAATTCCCTGAATATAAAGGACTTGATCTGCCTGAAGTAGCTGCCGAAATCCTGGAATACTGGAATGATAAGGAAATCTTTAAAAAGAGTGTGGACACCCGCCAGGGGAACAAGCCCTTTGTGTTTTTCGAAGGCCCTCCTTCTGCCAATGGTCTTCCGGGTATTCACCATGTGATGGCCCGATCGATAAAAGATATTTTCTGCCGTTACAAAACTCAGAAAGGATATCAGGTTCACCGCAAAGCCGGCTGGGATACCCATGGATTGCCCATTGAGTTGGGCGTGGAGAAGGAACTTGGTATTACCAAAGAAGATATCGGAACCAAAATCAGTGTGGAGCAATACAATCAGGCTTGTAAGAATGCGGTCATGCGCTATACTGATGTCTGGAATGACCTGACTCAGAAAATGGGTTACTGGGTCGATATGGACAACCCGTATATTACCTATACCTCCAAATATATGGAAAGCGTCTGGTGGCTGCTTTCCCAGATCTATAAAAAAGGCCTGATTTACAAGGGTTATACCATACAGCCTTTCTCTCCAAAAGCGGGGACAGGACTCAGTTCCCACGAACTCAACCAACCCGGAACCTATCAGGACGTGACCGATACTTCCGTAACTGCGATGTTCCGTGCCAGGCGGGAGAGTCTTCCTGATTTTCTGCAACAGGTTGAAGGTCCCATTTCGCTAATTGCCTGGACAACGACCCCATGGACGCTTCCGTCCAATACTGCTTTAACGGTAGGGCCAAAAATCGAGTACTGTCTGGTGAAGACTTATAACCAGTACACCTTTAATGCCTGCAATATCATTGTGGCCAAAGACCTTGTGGAGGCGCAGTTTGATAAGAAATTTAAAAGGGTGGAGAATGAAGCTGCCTTGTCCTCTTTCAAGCAGGGAGAAAAAATTCCGTATTACGTTTTAGAAGAGACCTTTAAGGGTTCTGAACTTGTTGGAATCCGGTATGAGCAGTTGTTGCCTTATGCGCTGCCACATGAAAATCCTCAGAATGCGTTCCGGGTAATTGCCGGAGATTTTGTGACGACTCAGGATGGAACCGGTATTGTCCATACCTCCCCAACTTTCGGAGCAGATGATGCCGAGGTTGCCCGACAGGCCAATCCTCCGGTCCCACCTCTGCTGGTTGAGGACGAGCATGGAAACCTGGTACCCCTGGTGGATTTGCAGGGTCGGTTCCGGCCGGAAATGGGAGAGTTTGCCGGCAAGTATGTTAAGAATGAATACTACGATGAAGGGAGCGCTCCGGAGAAATCGGTGGATGTGGAGATTGCCATCAAGCTCAAGGAGGAAGACCGCGCCTTCAGAGTGGAGAAATATGTTCACAGTTACCCTCATTGCTGGCGAACCGATCGCCCTATTTTGTATTATCCTCTGGATTCCTGGTTTATCAAGGTCACGGAATTTAAGGATCGTATGTATGAGCTGAACCAGCAGATCAACTGGAAGCCTAAATCAACAGGAGAAGGCCGATTTGGAAATTGGCTGGCCAATGCGAATGACTGGAACCTTTCCCGCTCTCGTTTCTGGGGGATTCCACTGCCTATATGGCGCAGCGAAGATGGTCAGGAAGAAATGATCATTGGCTCCATCAAAGAGCTGAAGGACGAAATGGAAAAAGCGGTTGCCGCCGGATTCATGAGTCAGGCGTTTTTTGAAGATTTTGATCCCCAGGACCTGAGCGATGAAAACTATGAAAAGGTGGATCTGCATAAAAACATCGTAGACCAGATTGTACTGGTCTCTCCTTCCGGAAAGCCTATGCAGCGGGAGGCGGACCTGATCGATGTCTGGTTTGATTCAGGATCCATGCCTTATGCTCAGTGGCATTATCCCTTCGAGAATAAAGAGAAAGTGGAAGGAGGTGCCCGCAAGGCCGATTTTATCGCAGAAGGGGTAGATCAGACCCGTGGATGGTTCTATACGCTTCATGCCATTGCCACCATGATTTTTGATGACATCGCCTATAAGAATGTGGTCTCTAACGGCCTGGTGTTGGACAAAAATGGACAGAAGATGTCCAAGCGTCTGGGAAATGCAGTGGATCCTTTTGAAACTTTAGCTGCTTTCGGTCCGGATGCGACCCGCTGGTATATGATATCCAATGCCAATCCATGGGATAACTTAAAATTTGATATAGAAGGTATTGCTGAGGTCAGAAGAAAATTCTTCGGGACCCTGTATAATACCTATTCGTTCTTTTCCCTCTATGCCAACATCGACGGCTTTACCTATAAGGAAGCCGAGGTGCCTATAGAAGATCGGCCTGAAATCGATCGCTGGATACTTTCTGAACTCCACACCTTAATGGCTAAGGTGGATCAATTCTACAGCGATTATGAACCTACCCGCGCTACCCGGGCCATAGCCGATTTTGTGCAGGAACATCTCAGTAACTGGTATGTGCGGCTTTGTCGTCGAAGGTTCTGGAAGGGAGATTATGGAATGGACAAGATATCGGCATATCAGACCCTTTACACCTGTCTGGAGGTAGTGGCTAAACTGGGAGCTCCGGTTGCACCTTTTTATATGGATCGCCTGTATCAGGATCTGAACGCTGCTACCGGAAAGGAAGATTTTGAATCTGTTCACTTGTCTGAGTTTCCGCAGTCCCAGCCTACCTATATAGACAGCAGCCTGGAGAGACAGATGCAGAAGGCACAGGTTGTTTCCTCGCTGGTGTTCTCCTTGAGAAAGAAGGAAAAGATAAAGGTCAGACAGCCCCTGCAACGCGTGATGATTCCCGTGCTGGATGAGAACCAGCGAGAGGAAATTCTTGCCGTGGCAGACTTGATAAAATCGGAGGTTAATGTGAAGGAGCTGGAACTAATAGACGATGCTTCCGGAATTTTAGTCAAGCAAATTAAGCCGAACTTCAGAGTTCTTGGTCCAAAGTTTGGAAAAGACATGAAGCTTGTATCCCAGGCCATATCGTCCTTTAGCCAGGAACAGATCAATACTCTGGAACAGAAAGGTGAAATAGAAGTTGGTATTAACGGAAAAATGTTTATTTTCGGTACCCAGGACGTGGAAATCACCTCTCAGGATATTGAGGGATGGCTGGTAGCCAATGCGGGTGGAATAACCGTGGCGTTGGACATCACCATTACCCAGGAGTTGAAAGAAGAAGGAATTGCACGGGAGCTTGTGAATCGAATCCAGAATCTGCGGAAAGATTCAGGATTTGAAGTGACAGACAAAATTAATGTGTTGCTTCAGAAAGATGGCATTGTCGAGGATGCCGTCCGACGAAATATTGATTATATTAAAAATGAAACTCTTGCTGTAAATCTCGACTTTACAGAGGAGGTAGACAATGGGGTTGAAATTGAATTTGATGAAGTAAATACCCGGTTGTTTATAAAAAAACACTAACTAATTATGTCAGTAGAAGTAAAAGAACGCTACAGCGATGCAGATCTGGCGGAATTCAAAGCACTCATCCTCGAGAAAATCGAGAAGGCCAGTGAGCAACTGGAATTGTACAAAAGTGCTTACATGAATAACGGGAACAATGGAACGGACGATACTTCTCCGACCTTCAAAGCCTTTGAAGAGGGAAGTGAAACCATGAGTAAGGAAGCAAACTCCCAGCTGGCCATCCGGCAGGAAAAATTTATTCGCGACCTCAAAAACGCCTTGGTTCGCATTGAGAACAAAACATACGGTATATGCCGTGTCACTGGAAAATTGATTTCCAAAGAGCGCCTGAAGCTGGTGCCCCACGCAACCCTCAGCATAGAGGCTAAAAACATGCAGAAGTAAACCATTCACAACTAAAAATAAAAACCCCGGTGACCAAAAAGCACCGGGGTTTTATCTATGTTGTGGCAAATCATTCCGATCATCCTAGCACGGGTTTTCCACAAAGGAATAACTCCATTATAGATCAAACTTGATTCCCTGAGCCAGTGGCAGCTCTGTGGTGTAATTAATGGTATTGGTTTGTCTGCGCATGTAGATCTTCCAGGCATCAGATCCCGATTCTCTTCCTCCACCGGTGTCTTTCTCCCCGCCGAAGGCGCCTCCGATTTCTGCTCCTGAAGTTCCAATATTCACATTGGCAATTCCACAGTCGGAACCTTCCACAGATAAGAAACGCTCTACCTCCCGGAGGTTGTTGGACATGATTGCTGAGGAAAGTCCCTGGGAAACTCCGTTCTGCAAATCAATGGCGTTTTCAATTCCCCCGGAGTACTTCATGATATAGAGAACCGGACCAAAGGTTTCGTGTTGTACGATGTCGTAATGGTTTTCTGCTTCGGCAATGGCAGGCTTTACATACAGGCCACTTTCATAACCTTCGCCTTCCAAAACACCGCCTTCCACAATAATTTTTCCTCCTTCTTCCACGACCCGGTCCAGGGCGCTCAGATAATTTTGTACGCTGTCTTTATCAATAAGTGGTCCTACATGATTGTTTTCATCAAGCGGGTTCCCGATACGTAGTTGATTATAGGCCTCTATTAAGGCTGATTTGACCTTGTCGTAAATCGATTCATGGATAATCAGACGCCGGGTGGAAGTACAACGTTGTCCGGCTGTACCCACTGCTCCAAATACGGCTCCGATGATGGTCATCTTAAGGTCTGCGTCAGGAGTGACGATAATGGCATTATTACCTCCGAGCTCCAGAAGGGATTTGCCAAGTCTTTCACCCACTGTTTTAGCTACTATTCTGCCCATTCGGGTGGATCCGGTCGCTGAGATCAATGGAATTCTGGTGTCTTTGGTCATGAGTTCTCCGACCCGGAAGTCTCCGGTAATGAGATTTGAGATTCCTTCAGGAAGTCCGGCATTCTTAAATACTCGTGCGGCAATATTTTGACATGCCACAGATGTTAGGGGAGTTTTTTCAGAACCTTTCCAAATGGTGACATCTCCACAGACCCAGGCCAGGGCAGTGTTCCACGACCATACGGCAACAGGGAAATTAAAAGCTGAAATAATACCTACGATTCCCAGGGGGTGGTATTGTTCATACATGCGGTGGCCGGGTCGCTCTGAATGCATGGTCAGTCCGTGGAGTTGCCTGGAGAGCCCTACGGCAAAATCACAGATGTCAATCATTTCCTGGACCTCGCCCAGTCCTTCCTGATAGGATTTACCCATTTCGTAAGAGACCAGCTTTCCGAGAGGCTCCTTTAATCGGCGGAGTTCCTCATTGAACTGACGTACGATCTCGCCACGTTGGGGAGCAGGCATGATCCGCCATTTTTTAAAAGCCGCCTGGGCTGTCTCGACTACTTTTTCGTAATCTTCCATTGTAGTGGCTCTTACTTTTCCAACAAGAGAGCCATCTACGGGAGTATGCGAAGCGATTTCTTCTCCGGAGGAAAACCAGTCGCTTCCGGTTGAGGTTCCGTTGTTAATATCGTTAATACCCAGTTCTTTCAGGGCTTGGTTAATTCCAAATTTTTCTGCGATTGCACTCATATAAATTCAAATTTTAATTGGGTTCAAATAAGATGTGTTGCGAAAATAGGAAAAATAATCTGAGTAAGGAGGGCCCTCGAAATCGTTTCCGAAGGAACCTAATTTCCCGTTGCAAAAGGGGGTAGGTTTAAATAATGTGTTATTTTTGGGCTGTTCCAATAAAAAAAGTCAATGTCTCTCAAAAAAGCGAGCCTCGTCATATTCCTGATCCTCCTGGTGGATCAAATTTCCAAGATTTATATCAAAACTAATTTTATGCTAGGCGAGGAAGTGCTGGTTTTTGATTGGTTTCGAATCCTGTTTGTGGAGAACGAAGGAATGGCATGGGGTGTCAAACTTCCAGGAGAATATGGGAAATTACTGCTAACGAGTTTTCGCTTGGTGGCAGTAGTGGGAATAGGATATTGGCTGTGGGATTCGGTTAGAAAAAAAGCTCCGGCCATTATTATCATCACAATTTCCTTAATATTCGCTGGTGCCATGGGAAACATAATTGACTCTGTATTTTATGGAGTGATATTCAATCACAGCTATGGCCAGGTCGCTGAATTATTTTCATCCGATCCCTATGGAACCCTTCTTCACGGGAAAGTGGTCGATATGTTGTATTTCCCAATATATGAAGGTTACCTGCCGGAGTGGATACCTTTCAAAGGCGGAGAATACTTTACCTTTTTTAATCCCGTTTTCAATGTGGCCGATACTGCCATTACTATTGGGATGTTCCTTCTGGTCATTTTTAATAAAAAGGCCTTTCCGGAGGAACGCAAATCGAAAACCAGCACAGCCAACTAATCCTGTGGCTGAAAAATTTCCTGGAATTTTTTAATCTCGATGGGTTTAATCAGATAATCTTCCACCATATGGAATGATTTGGCCCGCTCCAGATCTCTTGGATCAATGGAGGAACTCACTACATACAGGGTGATTTTCTTATGGAACCGATTTTTAATAAGCGTGAATTCATTAAGAAACTCCCACCCGTCCATTACGGGCATATTCAGATCCAGTAAAATAATTTCTGGTAACTGCTGTTCCGTCAGGTTTTCCAGCAGAGCTTTAAAATACTCCAGGGCCTCCTGCCCGTTTTTAAACAACAACAGGTTCTGGGATAAATTTTTAATTTCCAGAATTTTCTTGATCAAATTCGCATAGACTTTATCATCGTCAATCAGACAAGCGAGTTTGATAGGAGGTGGCATTAGAATATTTTTCATATCGAGGTAGTAGCACGGATGCTGGTCGTCAAAATAGCCTATAAAGTCCTGCTCTATAAGGTCTGGGAGTTTGAAGGGTCACTTATTTATTAGACAATAACCGTGTTAATTCGGTCTTGCAAAAATACGAATTGAAGACTGATTGGATGGCTCGGGTCCAAATAATTATTTAGCCCGGCGTTGGTCTGTAAAATGGTGAAGATGTACTTCTCTGGTAATGTCCTTCAAAAATCCCCTGAAACCAACCACTGCCAGGTCCCGTAAATCAGGTTGAACCTAGCTTATGTTAGATGGAGGCTCATCCGATGTTTGTGTGAAGTCATAGGTTATGTTTGGGGTTACACAATAATCCAATGGAATATCGCTTTCATAGATTTCTGAGATGATCGGCTCTGCTTCGAAAAAGGACACCCCAATTTTAAGGGTATTCATGGAACAGGCAGAAAGGAACCTATCGTAAAACCCTTTACCATATCCTATGCGGTGCCCCCGGGTATCAAAAGCCAGTAAGGGAACAAATACGACTTCAATTTGGGAAGGAGGAACCTTAATTCCTCCCTGAGGTTCGGGGATCCCCCATTTATTAGTTTTGATCACCGTGTTGTCGGTCAGCAGAAAGTTCGTGAGACCCCCACTCTGGAAGTCGGATTTTGACAATACAACGTTTTTGTCCTTTCCTTGGAGAATATGAAGGATGGGTTCTGTATCTACTTCTTTTTTGCCGGCTATACTCAGGAATAAATGGTAATAGGTGTATTCCCAGATATTCAGGGAAAGTAGGTTATTGGCAATGGCCAGACTTCTTTGATCAATGTCTTGATCTGTGAGCTGGTCTCGCAGCTCCTTGTATTTTTTCCGCAATGTTTTTTTCATGCTTACATTTTTAACCAAATTAAAAAATATTACGGGTATAGGGAGTAAAAGTTGATTAACCTTATTTTAACTTTAATTGCCTCACTTTATAAATTATGTATATTTGGATAATGGCAAATCTTTTATCCCTTTTATGCGAAATGTGAATCCCTTAATCCGTATTAACTTCGATTCTTACTAAATGTATTAAAAATGTGATACCAGACTTACCTCATAAAAATTCGGCCTTAATATGAATAGGATCTTTTTGCTCTTGTTTTGCTTTGGTACGCAGGTTATTAATGGACAAGAAGGGGCGTCTTTGTTTACAGGAGCAATAAATTTTTATGGCGAAGATCAAACCAATCTTGCTCATGTGAGAGCTTCTTCAGATTCCCTTTTTCAAAATACCTTTTTTGAAGGTCATTCTGAAGATGGGATACTTGAGTTTGAAGTGCCTGATTCACTGGATTGTTTCTACCTCTTAATTTCCCATGTTAGTTACTATGAATATCAGCAGGAAATCTGCCGTCCCTTTGAGCAAAATTATTCCATAGAACTGTACGAACGGAATAATGAACTGGAGGAGGTTGTCGTGGAGGGTTTCAGAGACTCCAGGATTTCAACTACAGGAAATGTAGCCGAAATTAAGCCAGGAAGAATTCTCAGGGGAGGACAGGGGGTATACGCTATGAATGTTCTTAAAAGTATGCCGGAGGTTCTTGTCATGCCGGGAGAAGAAATAAATATCCGTGGACGCAAAGTCCAAAATATTTATCTGCATACAAGTCCTGATGCCCCCGGAATCAGTATTTCGACCGAGAGATTGCAGAATATCAGCGCAAGTAGAATTGAGCGTGTTCGGGTACTGTATAATGAGGCAGAGCTTCATGTATATTTGAAGGCTGTAGAAGAGGCCGGTTATGCCTCTGATAATGAGCTGAAATTAAGTCATGGAAGGAAGTTTTATGCTTCGATTGCTCCAAATCTGACATACAACAAGGGAAAAACCACCGTTTGGTTTGATTCTCATATTGGTTATGTCGATCAGAAATTCTCCTCTGAGGGTAGTTATGATGTTTATACTGATAATAAAACAGCTCGTTCTCTGGAAGCAGATGGGGGTTCAGACCAAAGAACGGAATCACTGCAGGCGGATTTGATGATCGCACATACATTTGATACTGTTTACACTGCCGGAATTCAACTGAATTATGGCTTAAATGAAGGGGATATCAAAACCAGTACATTGGCAACTATTTTAGGAGAAGGGTATAGTCAGAGTGCGACCCGAACCAAAGTCAATGCAAACACTTTTGCTCCTTCCGTTTATCTGAAAGGGCAGTTTGCTGCAGATATGTCCGTTACACTGAAATCTGGATTCATTACCTCACTTCAAAAAACTCGGAATCAAGGGGATTTTGATTACCATATGGGACCTCAGGATCTGGAAGGTTCGCAATTTCTTGGTCAGCGTAATAGCATCCAGGCTTTTGTGAATCAGGTGAGTCTGGATAAATCCCTTTGGGGCAGTACCAGCTTGTCGCTCAAAGCGGAACACTCCTCTTTGGATACGGAGATTACTTCATTGGTTGAGCAACAATTAATTGATTATTCCATTGCTGACAGTTCATTTGTAAATAACCTTCAGGAGAATCGGTTGAATCTTGAGGCAAGGGTGAATTCCATGTTATTAAAAAAATATATTTTCAGCCTTTCTTCATCCTTGCTGTTCTATGACTACCAATATGAAGACGCTAATTACGGAACACTGGTTCACCAGTCTTTGAACAAGTGGGTGCCCTCAGTTAGTTTGAGCGTTCCCCTTAAGGAGGGACAATACCTGACTTTTTTTGGTAATACTACATTTAGAGCACCGAACCTGCGTAATATGGTGTACAGTGCAACAAGTACAGATGGCTTTGTTCTTAACACGAATAACCATGGCCTCGAACCAACCATGAGTTATCAGGTGGGTGCCAGTCTATCCCCCGTAGAAAATCTTACGACTACCCTTTACTGGATGAAATCGGATAACACCTATCTCAATTATCCGCTGTTTTCACCGGAAGGCGTTTTTGAAGGCAACAGAAAAATAAACCTCTCAGACAATAATGTCGCGGGGCTTGGTTTGTATTATTCCAACACCTTTTTTAAGAGGTTCTTTCTCTCGAGCAACGCAAGTATCAATTATAATTCCTGGGATAACAAGGGCGAACATGCTTTTGAAACGCGTTTTACCGCCTTAACCATGAATCATTCGCTTTATTACTTAACCACCACTAACTGGTATCTGCATTTGGACTTCACCTACGGGTCGAATCAGAGGATATCTGATCAAATAGCCATGAAAGCCTGGGCTCAGCTCGATTTGGGCGCATCCAAAAGATTAAGTAAGAACTGGTCAGTATTCCTGAATTTTAGTAATGTGCTCAATAGTTACCAACCCAGCATATATTCCTTCACTGGTATTAACTACCGGTCTGAAAATGATTTCGATCTGAGGTATATATCGCTTGGTATCAACTTTGAATTCAAACGGAAATTTGAAGAAATTAAGAGGGAAGAGGGAATTCTAGAGGCGCTCGACAGAAGGATCCAGGTTCAGGAGGAGCCTTTGCAGTAGTCCACTTATTTATTCTGCCCTTCTGTCCCGCAAATTCCTTCTGGTACCCAGTGGTTTAATAGAAGGTTCATTTTGGAGGAAGTGAAAGATGAAAAATGGCATCTCCCTGATACACAATCGGAGATTCATTGATGTTTAGAACATAACCCTCATGAGGTGCTTTGACCTTGTGCCGGAGCATTCCATAGGGATCGGTAATGGTAGCCATGTATTCTCCCTTATCCACGTGCTTTCCAACCGGGACCCTGGGATGCAGCAAGCCACTGTATTTGGCCCTCATCCAATTACTATTTTCGATAATAATGGTTTCCTCGCCGGCTATGGGTACTTCAAACTCGTCCCGAAGCATTTTGAAGTGATGTAAAATGCGCATCACGCCTTCCACCCCGTGTCTGGCTACCTCCTTGTTGCTGTCCTTTGTTTTCCCTCCTTCAAAGAGAAGTACGGGTTTGCCCTCTTTGGAACAGGTTTCTCTATAGGATTTAGAAATGGTCTTGGAAAACATGGTAAAAGGGGCGTTGAAAATCCTGGCATATTCCAGTTCTTCTTCCTCCCCTTTTTTTACCCGAATCTGAGGTACATTGAACCTGCTGGCCCCACCGGTATGAAAATCCATGCAGAAATCAGCCACCGGTAGAATTTCGTGAACAAATTGCCAGGCGAATCGACTGGCCAGAGACCCGTTTTTAGAACCAGGAAACACACGGTTTAAATCTCTGCCATCAGGGAACTCCCGGCTCATATTGAGAAAGCCGAAAATGTTGATGATCGGAACGCAGATGATGGTGCCACGGGCAGGAACATTGATTCTTCTACTGATGACCTGCCTGACGATTTCCACTCCGTTAATTTCATCTCCATGAATTCCGGCCGTCAATAAGATCACCGGACCTTTCTTTCTCGATCGTTCGATGATAATGGGGACGTCAATGGAGTTTGTGGTATAGAGCTTCGCATTGTTTAAATTGACGATATCTCCCACCCCCGGTGGAATCCGCTTATTCATGATGTGGAGCACGTCATTCTCGTCTAAAAATGCCATAATCAGATGTTTCTTTCGATGTATCGAATGATGGATTTGGCGATATCTTTTCCCGTAGCTTTTTCTATTCCTTCCAGCCCCGGAGAGGAGTTAACTTCCAGAATAAGGGGACCTCTGGCACTTTGAAGCAGGTCGACCCCTGCCACCCCTAAGCCCATGGCACGAGCTGCTTTGATAGCCGCATTCTCTTCCTCGTCACTGAGCTGAATCACACTGGCCGTGCCGCCCCTGTGCAGGTTGGAGCGGAATTCTCCTTCCTTTCCCTGGCGTTTCATGGCGCCTACCACATGGCCGTCCACCACGAGTGCCCGTATATCGGCGCCCCCTGCTTCCTTGATAAATTCCTGAACGATGACCCGGGCCTGTAGTCCATTAAAAGCTTCGATTACAGATTCAGCGGCTTTACGGGTTTCGGCCAGGACCACTCCCAAACCCTGGGTTCCTTCTAGAAGTTTGATGATCAGCGGAGCACCACCCACATGATCAATTATTTCTTCCACGGATTTTGAATAATTGGTAAACACTGTTTTAGGGAGTCCCAGTCTTGCCCTTGACAGCACTTGTAAACTTCGCAGTTTGTCACGGCTGCGAACCAGTGCTTGTGATTCGGTAGTGGTGAATACCCCCATCATCTCAAATTGACGCACTACCGCGGTTCCATAATAGGTAACGGATGCTCCGATACGTGGAATTACAGCATCCGTTTCTGATAGTACCTTGCCCTTGTAGACAATGGATGGTTTCTTTTTTTCGATGATCAAATCGCATTTGAGCGGGTCGATGGTTTCCACCTTATGACCTCGTTTAACAGCTGCTTCGACCAAACGCTGTGAAGAGTACAGTTTAGGGTTCCTTGAGAGGATCTTTAGATTCATTGGAGAATTGAATTGTCAGATAAACCGTGAATTTCGGTATTCAATATACTATTTATAAACAGGAATTTGAAGCCAAACAGGGCGGAGTTTAGATTCCAATTGTTGACCAGCAAAGAAAGGGAATTTTTAAAAATAACATCCCACAATTTTATCGGGTAACCAAAAAAATGTCTGGATTCTGTTTCTTTCTGTTCAATAGGTTGACAAACAGGATGATTGAACCAGTATACTAGTGGTGGGAAAACAGAAAAAAGCAGCCACTTTGATGGGGCCATATAGGTCGTTTTTCCCACCCAAGAAGAAGTAGAACAATAGGGGTCGGCCTGCAGAATTTGCTGCTTCATATCAGCAAGGTACGAAATTCAGAGGCTCCTATTCTTAACGACTTCTTAAAGAACCTCCTGAAAAATTCCCAATAAACGCTTTTTTAAGATTCCTGGAAGCCCTTTTTGTAGGAGTAAAATTGGGTGCTTTTCCCATTGCAGGCCTTGAGAAATGTGGTATAGGTTCTTGGGGGGACTAAGCCCATTTTAACAAAATTGGGAGGGTAAAATTAGTTTCACACATTTTTTTAACAGTTTTTTACATTATAATTTCCTTAATTAGAGGTCAAACTAAACAACCAAACAAATGAGAACACCTTTTATTTTCCTCTTGGGGGTATTGCTGCTATGCGGCAGTATGTACGCCCAGGGAGGTTCACAAACAGTCACAGGAACCGTTACCGATGAAGAAGGAATGCCCATTCCGGGAGTGAACGTAATGGAACAGGGCACTACCAATGGAGTCGTTACAGATTTCGACGGGAATTTCAGTATTGATGTTCCTCAGGCGGCAGTGCTGGTATTCAGTTATCTGGGATATGCCACGGTGGAAATTCCTGTTGGAGGTCAGTCGCATCTCCAGGTTCAACTGGAATCCGAAGCAGCTGCCTTAAGTGAAGTTGTCGTGGTAGGATATGGAACTCAGCGAAAAGCGGATCTGACCGGTGCCGTTTCTGTTGTGGATGTTTCTTCCATGACCAAACAACCCGCCGGACAAGTGACGGAGCAACTGCAAGGCCGCGTCTCGGGAGTGACCATTGCCAGCTCGGGTCAGCCCGGAGAAGCTCCCCAGGTGCGCGTGCGTGGTATAAACACCTTTGGTAACAACAATCCGCTTTATGTGGTGGACGGGGTACCGGTTTCAAACATCAATGCACTGAATCCAGGGGATATTGCCACCATGCAGGTTCTTAAAGATGCCGGATCAGCTTCCATTTACGGTGCACGTGCCGCCAACGGAGTGGTGATTATTACTACCAATAAGGGCCAGGGTGATCTGAGAATTGAGTACAACGGCTATTATGGAACTCAAAGGGTTCCCAAAGGGAATGTTTATGACATTGCCAGTCCCCAGGAACATGCTGAACTGCGCTGGATGGCCATGCAGAACACCAATCCCGGAGAACCCATTACAGATGCTCAGTACGGAAGTGGAGCCCAACCGACCTTGCCTTATTATATATTGCCCGGCGGTGCGGCCCAGGGTTCTGTCGATGAATCTACCTATTATGTAGATCCGCATTACACCGATCCGGGTTCCGTTGCCGGATTTACCCAGATTATCCGGGCCAACCATGAAGGAACCAACTGGTTTCAGGAGATTTTTAGTCCGGCACCCATCACCAGTCATGATGTGACCATCAGTAAGGGAGGTGATAATGGAAGCGTGCTCTTCTCCATGGGCTATTTCGATCAGGAGGGAACGCTGCTCAACACGTTTTATGAGAAATATACCATCCGGGTAAACAGTGACTATCACTTTACCGATAACTTTAGGATTGGAGAGAACCTTCAGGTGTCGCTCTCGGATGACAACAGGGTATCCATCACTGGGGAAAACCCCATTAACCACGCCTACCGGATGCAACCCATCATTCCGGTACACGACATAATGGGTAATTATGCCGGAACACAGGCGCCTTCTCTGGGGAATGCTTATAATGCCGTGGCCCTGCTGGATCGAAACCGAAACAATTTGGCCAGAACAAGCAGGATTTTGGGGAATGTGTATGCAGAACTCGACCTCTTGGAGGTCCTTACTGCCCGTAGTACTTTCGGAGGGGATTACTTTAACACCAATGGACATACCTTTGCCTACCCCATGTACGAAAACCAGGAAAATGCCACTGTTAACCGTCTGACCAAAACAGCACTTACGGGTTACAACTGGACCTGGAGTAATACCCTACAATACAAGGATGTTATTAATGAGGTTCATGATCTGACGGTACTGGTGGGAACGGAGGCTTATTACAACCAATATGAGGAAGTTTCAGCCAGTGCTCAGGGTTTTTATTCCTTCGATCCGGATTACGTTAATCTAGGTTCAAGCTCCGGGACTCAGACTACCGGAGGGTTCTATTCTGAAGATGCACTTTTTTCGGTCTTCGGAAGACTCGATTATATTTTTGATGAGCGTTTTCTTTTAGGAGCCACCCTGCGAAGGGACGCCAGCTCGAGGTTCACCAATAACCAGGTGGACTGGTTTCCGGCAGTCAGTGCCGGATGGCGCATCTCACAGGAATCCTTTATGGATAATGCCGATTGGGTGGATGATTTGAAAATTCGAGGAGGGTACGGAGTTATGGGGAACCAACAGAATGTGGATCCTGCCAATGCCTTTACCGCCTATGCCTCCAGTAAAATGTCTTCTTTCTACGCTCTGGATGGTTCCAACAGTTCCATTGTTGAAGGTTTCTACAGGAGTCGGATCGGGAATCCGGATGCGGGCTGGGAAAAGAACATCAATGCGAATTTCGGTCTGGATGTCGCCCTTTTTCAGAGTAGGTTGCAGCTCACGGCCGATTATTATCGAAAAGATGTGGATGATTTGCTGTACAATCCCGAGCTTCCCGGAACTTCCGGAGTGTCTACGGTGCCTTATGTAAATATTGCCCAGATGAAAAACAGTGGTTTTGACTTTTCCGCGACCACCTTTATCGATATTGCTCCAGATCTTCGTATGGATGCCACGCTCACCTTTACCACGTACGACAATGAGATTGTAAATATAGCCGATGGCGTGGATTATTTCGACCAGGAGGCCCGAAGGTTTAACGGAAGTGCCATTGTTCGAAATCAGGTAGGACATTCGGTGGGCCAGTTTTTCGGTTATGAAATTGAAGGTTTCTGGAACTCTCAACAGGAAGTAGATCAGGCCAATGCCTCGGCCCAGAACATTCTGGATAATCCCAATGCGGTTTACCAGCAGGATATAGGGGTGGGGCGCTTCAAATACCGGGATGTGAATGGGGACGGATATATTAATGCCGACGATCGGACGTTCCTGGGTAACCCAAACCCCAAGTTCACAGGAGGTCTGAACATTGATGTGGTTTACAAAAATTGGGACTTTAACCTCTTTTTGTACGGATCCTACGGCAATGACATATGGAATCAGGTCAAGTGGTGGCATGACTTCTATAGTTCTTTCGGGGGAGCAAAGAGTACCACTGCTTTATATGACTCATGGCGTCCGGATCATCAGAACGCCACCGCTCCGATTCAGGAAACGGAAGGAAAGGTGAGTACCACCAGCGTACCCAACTCGTATTTTGTTGAGGACGGATCCTATTTAAGAGCAAAGAACATCCAGCTTGGTTATAGTTTCCCGGAGACCTGGATGAATGACTTTGGGATCAATCGCCTGCGAATTTATGTGCAGGCCACCAACCTGTTTACCATCACCAATTACTCCGGGGTAGATCCTGAACTCACAGGTGGGAACACGGCCTTTGGTATTGATGAAGGCGCTTATCCGGTGCCTAAGCAATTCCTTGTTGGACTCAACCTTTCAATTTAATCAGTCATGAATTACAACATTATAGCAATGAAGAAATTAATATTTACCACATTAGCGTCCTGTCTGGCCATGATACTCATGGTATCCTGCGCAGATGAATTCTTGGAAAAACCAGCCTTTGGATCTTTAAGTGATGAAGTGTTAGCGGATGAAAAAGGAGTGAACAGTTTGCTCATCGGAGCCTATGCTGCTCTGGATTTGCAGGACAATGGTGCTGCCCTGGGAGGTGGCGGGCCCTGGGAAGCCAACCCCACCAACTGGATTTATGGAGATATTGCCGGAGGGGATGCACATAAGGGAAGTGACGGAGGAGATCAGGCTCCCATCAATGCTATTGCAAGTTACAATGCGGATCCCAGCAATGGCTTTTTCAACACCAAATGGAAGGCGCTTTATGAAGGGGTTACACGGGCGAACTCCGTATTGAGAATGCTGGAGAATGTTGAGGATATGCCAGATGAGACCCGGAGTACCTTGGCCGCAGAGGCCCGGTTTCTAAGAGGTCACTATTATTTTGAACTGAAGAAAATGTTCAATATGGTTCCATGGGTGGATGAAACCATGGAAGAAACCAATGTCCCCAACGATATGGACATCTGGCCTAATATTGAAGCCGATTTTCAGTACGCCTTTGACAACCTGCCGTCTACCCAATCAGAATTTGGTCGTGCCAATAAATGGGCCGCAGGAGCTTATCTGGGAAAGACGTACCTCTATCAGGGAAAACACCAGCAGGCTCAGCAAATATTTTCGGAGGTGATAAACTCGGGGAATAATTCCGAGGGAATAGCCTATGATCTGACGGAGAACTTCCATCACAATTTCAATGCAGAATTTGAAAACAATGAAGAAACCGTATTTGCCATTCAGATGGTTGCCAATGATGGGACCAACACCATTGCCAATTCCAATCAGGGACTGATGCTGGCTTACCCTTATCAGAGTCCTTTCAGATGCTGCGGCTTTTTTCAGCCCACCCAGGATTTGGTCAATGCCTATAGGACGGATCCATCGGGTCTACCCTATCTGGACAATTACAATGCCAACCCGGTTGCCAACGATATGGGAATACAGTCCAACCAACCTTTCACTCCGGACACTCAATCTCTGGATCCTCGACTGGACTGGACCGTGGGACGGCGAGGGGTTCCTTACCACGACTGGGGATACCACCCGGGTTATACCTGGATAAGGGAGCAGGCCTATGGAGGACCTTATGCGCCCAAGAAGCACATATACTGGCAGTATCATGCAGGAGAGTTCTCGGACCAAAGTTCCTGGGCGCCAGGTAATGCCATCAATTATAACATCATCCGCTTTGCAGATGTCCTTTTAATGGCTGCTGAGGCGGAAGCCCAACTCGGAAATCTGGGGCAGGCCCTGGAATACGTGAACAGGGTAAGGGCTCGAATGGCCAACAACCCACAGCACTGGTTACACGATTATAGTGATCCGGAAAACCCGATGGCCGGTTTCTCAAATGACTTTGCAGCAAATTATAATATTTCGGAGTATCCGGCAGGATACTTTACCTCGAGTGACCAGGCAATGGAAGTCATTATGTTTGAGCGCCGGCTTGAGCTGGCCATGGAAGGGCATCGATTCTTCGACCTGGTTCGATGGGGTGTGGCTCAGGAAGTATTAAATGATTTCGTGGCATATGAGAGTCAGGTGACCACTGATATCAGGGGTGCCCGTTTCAATCCTGAAAATGGGTACTATCCCATACCACAACGACAAATTGATTTAAGCACCACTTCAGAAGGTCCGGTACTTATACAAAACCCAGGATATTGATACCTCTTTTTAATAAACCTAAAACGCTCACAATTTCGTGAGCGTTTTGGGTTTACTATTTTGGAGGGATCAAAGCCTTCACTTATTTTGAGAATCCTTCTTCTGAGTTTTAGCAGTATAGGAGAGGTCGAAAAGCTCGGTATCCACGATGAACCTCTTGGTGAGGAACTTCCTTCCCAACAATACTGGATACCGCATTTCCTGGCGCGAAGAAAGGGACAGGGAGATCTTAAAAACCCGGTTAAACATCCTGATAGTGCTCTGGATCTGGTAACGTCGTTGCACCATCCCGTTACTGCTTCGAACAAATACCACATCATACTCGGTAAAAGTAAATTCTTTCCCGTTATATTGCGGATGCTCTTCATCCAGAAAGGTGCATTTCAGGACTCCATCTTCCTCCTGAATGTTGTCACAATGAATAGCGGAAGAGTACGCCCCGGTGTCTATTTTCACCGCGATATCATCGAGGTGAAGCCCAGGAAAATCCGCACGATCTACTCGGCCTATTAGCTGTTTTTCCATGGGTGCAAGTTAACAAAAACTCAGAATTTGCTCCGTAGGCCTTGTGAACATGAGGAACTTTTTGACCAGGGGGCTTTTTGGTTTCGCGCTCTCAATCCTGCTGTGTCGGTTTAACAAATTTGTTTTTTCGGTAGTTCTAGCTCCCGTGTGAGGTCATCCACTTAAAGGCTGTGGTCGCAAAAAAAATTGAGAAAGCCGAAGGTTTAGGCCCGGGACTGATAGAGAGAGACTCCACAACAATTTTTTAATTTGAATAACGCTAGCATTAATTACCGACCATCTGAATTCCATCATGGCCGCTTGTAAAAAACATCAATTGATCACCCTTTCAATTTTTGGCTCAGCTGCTAAAAATTCGATGAGAGATGGAAGTGATATGGATCTTCAGGTAGAAATTTCTGAAGATATGGATGTTTAGAATGATGCTGATAAATACTTTTCGATGCTACATCAGCTTCAGGAGAGTGTAGAAAAAGAAGTGGATTTGGTGTCAAGTAAATCTTTAAAGAACCCGGTTTTGAGGGAAGAAATTAACCGGACGAAAATTGATTTGTACAGGGCTTGATGCAATTTTCCCATAAATTAGGGACCTTTCCATCTTAGAAGAAATTTCCTGTGGCTCGAAAATTCCTATATTTGAGCCTTATTGTTCCATCAAACCCCTCTAGAATCCCATGACTTCAATGCGCAGGCTTTTTACTCTACTTGGAATTGGAATGTTGCTTTTCTCCTGTGGAATTTCTAAATCTTCCAGAAATTCCGGGGATTCGGAGCTTCGGGTAATGGCTTATAATATTCATCATGCGCAGCCCATGGGCGAAGATTACATTGATCTGGACGGGATTGCCCGGGTCATTGAGCAGAGTGGCGCCGATTTAATCGCCCTGCAGGAAGTGGATGTTGACACGGAGCGTTCGGGAAAGGGAAATCAAGCTGAAATGCTGGCTCAAAAACTGGGGATGGACTTTTTCTTCGCCAAATCGATTGACTATGGTGGTGGAGATTATGGAGTGGCCGTTCTTTCCAGATTTCCCATTATACACCAACAGATTATTCCCCTGCCTCATGTTAATCAAGGTGCGGAACAGCGGGTCCTGGGCCTGGTCCGGGTAAAGCTGCCGACAGGTAAGGAAGTGAGCTTTGCCAGTATTCATCTGGATCATAAAGGAGATGCCAGGGATCGGCTCTCTCAGCTGAGCGAAGTCATCCGGGTGACCAAAGAGATGGATGGTCCTGTGATTTTAGCTGGAGATTTTAATGCACTGCCGGGTTCCGCTACTATGGAAAGAGTTTTTAATCATTTCAATCCGACCTGCGGAGATTGCGGTCATACTTATCCGGCAAATAGCCCCAGCAAGACGATCGATTACATCGTCTACAAGGACCCTGCTAACACCCTGCGAGTACTTGAAAATACAGTGATAGAGGAACCAAAAGCTTCTGATCACAGACCCGTCAGGATCCTTTTTAGCATAGAATAGGGATCGTTTTTCGCGTCGCAATTGACCTGCTAAGGTGTCCGGATACCCACCTAACATCCGGAAGTTGCCTAATTATCTTTGTAGGGTATAACCCTTTAAAACTACAAAGATATGGATGCGTTATGGATAGACTTACCGGTTAGGGATGTAGAGGTATCCCGAAATTTCTTTAGAACCATTGGCTTTCGGGAAAACAATAATTGTCCCGATCCGTCTATTGGTAGTTTTTTTGTCGGGAATCAGGATGTGGTGATCATGCTGAATCCTCTGGAGCGGTTTAAGCAATATGTTGCTACAGAAGTTGCTGATCCCAAACAAGGAACTCAGGTGTTACTCAACATTAGTGCCCGAACAAAAGCGGATGTAGATGAGATGGCCGAAAAAGTACGCCAGGGTGGAGGGTCCATCTTTTCGCAGCCCCAGGAGTGGGAAAGCTGGATGTACGGATTGGGTTTTGCCGATCCCGATGGTCACCGATGGATTTGTCTCTATATGGACGCACCCCCCAATAAAAACAACCACCAATAATACCAGTATTATGAAAAGGAACGAATTCTCTGTTACTATTGATGCTCCGGTCCGGCGCGTTTGGGATGTTTTGTGGAACATGGAAAGCTATTATCAGTATACGGCTCCTTTTTGTGAAGGCTCTAGTGTAATAACCACCTGGCAGGAGGGGACTGAGTTCAGATCTTTAGATGCTTCAGGTCAGGGAACCTGGGGTAGGATCGTCAAAAGTCAAGCCCCTCACCGCATGTGGATTGAGGTTCTTGGAGTCATTCATCAGGATGGACGGATTGATACTTCGACAGAACAGGCCCGTCAGTGGAAGGGAGCTGTTGAAAGATATAAACTACGGGAGAAAGACGGCCGTACCCTGCTAGAGGTAGAAGCTGATATCAGCCTGGAGCTGCTGGATCACTTCCTAAAAGCATGGCCAGCAGCTTTAGGTATCGTCAAGGAACTCTCTGAAATGAGACATGATGCTGTAAGGAAAGCGGGGATGTAATGAATTTAAATCAAAATATCTTTATATTTATCGTATGATTAAGACTGCTATTATCATTCCCGCAGGCAACCCCAGTATCGTGAATATTGAGGGGACCAGGCAGATTCTTTCCTGGGTAAACGGCTATTGCAGTTCCAGAGGTAGGGATGCCGTATTTGACATTGAACTAATGCGGCCGGTTTTGGGAGAAGTCCATGATTTCTATGCTCAGGCCAGACCTTTAGGAAAGGGTGATACGCCTGACCTTGTCATTATTCCGGCTGTACACGGGCCATGGGAACAGGTTCGGTCACAAAATCAGGAACTAATCAGTTGGATAAAAAAAGTATATAGCCAGGGAGCGCAGCTGGTATGCTATTGTATAGGTGCATTTCTGCTTGCCGAATCCGGGGTGTTGGAAGGAAAACGTTGCTCCACGCATTGGGATGCCTCCAATGAGTTCAGGGCGCTCTTTCCGAATGTCAAATTGCAGGATGAAAAGATGATTGTGGAGGACCGGCATATCTTCAGTTGTGGAGGAGCCTATGGCTTTACGAATTTGTTATTGTATCTGATTGAGCGCTTTGTTGATTATGAAACGGCTGTGATGGCTGGCAGGACCTTTATGATCGACCTCTCCAGGAACAACCAGTATTTCTATTCCGTCTTTAATGGGCTGAAGTCTCACGGAGATCAGAAAGTTCTGAAGGTTCAGGAGTACCTGGAGAAGAATTACGACCAAAAAATCAGTCTGGCAGATCTGGCCCGCCTGGTCCATTTAACGGAGCGAACCCTGCAACGCCGTTTTAAAAAACACACCCATTATACGCCTATCCAGTACCTACAGCACATCCGAATTGAGGTGACCAAACGCCTGCTGACTGACAAGGAAAAGACCGTGGACGAAGTGATGTGGGATGTAGGGTATGAGGATTCACACCACTTCAGGAGTGTGTTCCGAAGTATAACAGGGAAAAATCCGCATGCCTACAGAAATGGGTTTGCAATGAGTTAAAGCCTTCGGAGCTGCAGGTTGGGAAGAGTTAATGCCTCTATCACTTTTAGCACAGGGGCCCAAAAACATCGGGAAGATTCTTACCTTTGACCTGATGAAAAAGCCTGATTTGGAACTGGTAATCAAGACACTGCCTGAAAAGCCGGG
>JAJUIC010000066.1 GCA_029265595.1 Flavobacteriaceae bacterium | reverse complement strand
GCAGCATTGGTATGCCCACCTCCATTGAAATGCCTGCGGGCAAAATCATTCACGGAAAAGGTTCCTTTACTGCGCAGCGATATTTTCACCATATTCTCCGCGGTGTTTTCAATGAAAATGGCGGCCAGAACTATACCTTGTAAGGATAAGCCATAATTCACAAAGCCTTCTGTATCTCCTTTTTTGAAATTATGCCGGTCGAGTTCTTCCTGAGTCAGGGTGATATAAGCGGTACGGTACCCCTCGACCACCTTCAGGTTCTTAAGGGCCACGCCAAGTAGTTGCAATTTGCTGTAGGTGTTGGTATCGTAGATGTTCTCATGAATAGAAGTGTTATCCGCTCCTTTCTCAATTAAGTCTGCAATGACATGATGGGTCTGACTGGTGGTGGACCGATACCGGAAGGATCCGGTGTCCGTCATAATACCCGTATAGAGGCAGGTGGCTATCTGAGGCCCTATTTCCTGTGCCATCCCTATCCGTTGGATAAAGTGGTAAACCATCTGACAGGTGGAACTCATGGTCACATCGCTATAGGTTACAAGAGCATAGGAGTCAGGTTGTTGGTGGTGATCGATCATCACAAAATCGGCCCTGGCATTCTCCAGTGAAGCTTTCATATCACCAGACCTGGAGAGCTGATTGAAGTCCAGGGTGAAGATGATGTCAGCCTGATCAATATACGTGTCACATCGCTCTACATTCTGCTCATAGATGAGTACCTCTTCCTGATAAGGCATCCATTTTAAAAAATCCGGAAAATCATTGGGAGCTATAACACGAGCCTGATGTCCCTGGCTCTCCAACAGGAGCATGAGCGCCAGGCACGATCCCATGGCGTCCCCGTCCGGTCCTTTGTGAGGGACCACAACAATATTTTTGGGAGTGGACAGCAGGTCTTTTATAACTGAAATATCTTTGGTTGTCATAGGGGACGAAGATACCTATATTTTGAATTTCAATGAACGGATGAAGATTAAAATTGCCTAAAACACTCTTTTCGGGGCCTCAGACCACAAACCTGAAATTAAGATTGGAATTGGAAGGGAATTGCGTATTTTTGCGCCCAACAAATAAAAGGAGTAATGGCAGGAAACAGAACATTCACCATGCTAAAGCCCGATGCGGTTGAAAACGGACACATTGGCGCTATTCTAGATCAGATTACCACATCTGGATTTAAGATCGTAGCAATGAAGCTAACCCAGATGACGCGCAGGGACGCAGAAAACTTTTACGCAATCCATAAGGAACGGCCTTTCTTCGGAGAACTGGTTGAGTTCATGACCAGAGGACCTATCGTTGCAGCCATTCTTGAAAAGGAAAATGCCGTGGAGGACTTTCGTGCGCTGATTGGTGCCACCAATCCTGAAGAGGCTGCGGAAGGAACGATTCGTAAAAAATATGCGACTTCAGTAGGAGAAAATGCAGTTCACGGAAGTGATAGTGATGAAAACGCTCAGATAGAGAGTAATTTTCACTTCTCAGGTAGGGAAATTTTCTAAGACTTCCCTTCTGACAATAATTAGAGAGTCGTCCAAAGGACGGCTCTTTTCATTTAAACTTTTTTTGAATATAACGGGCCGCAGTAAGGGAGTTTTATCTTGCCCATATCGTTCCTTAAAGGGAGCCTTTGGAGGCCCTTTATAATACCGGATCTTGGAAAGTAGATTGCGCTGGTGTCAGGATCGGTCGCGTTGCGCCTTGCCCGTCATGGGTACGAAATTGACCGCCAGCAGGCGCCTTTCCTCGAAGCTATCCGAGGCGGTCCTGATAATCAGGATCAGTTCCTGTGATCCGATACCCACCGGAGCCAGTAGCCGGCCATTGGTGCTGAGTTGTTGCTTTAGAGGCTTTGGAATAAAAGCAGGGGCAGCCGTCAGAATGATGGCGTCGAAGGGAGCTTTATCCGGCCAGCCCTTGTAGCCGTCACCTTTGGCTGTATACAAATTGGGATACTGGCCGCGGCTGAGATTTTCCCGGGCCAGATCGGCAAGTTCTTCAATAATTTCGATGGTGTAGACGCTCTCAACCACCCTTGAGATCACTGCAGCATTATATCCGCATCCGGTTCCTATTTCCAGAACCCGATCCTGTGGCGAAAGCTGTAATTGTTCGGCCATGTACGCCACAATATAAGGCTGACTGATGGTTTGTTGAAAACCAATGGGTAAGGGACGATCTTCATAGGCTTCTTCCAGGAATTCGACTGGAACAAAGTCAGCCCGGTCCACCTCCCTCATAGCCCGCAGCACCTGCGGGTTTAGAATCCCACGGGCTATCAGCTGCTCTTGTATCATTTGTTCCCTTCTGTCCAATTTTCTCAATGCCTGGAATCTTTGATTAAGATACTGTTTCTAAGACAAATCTCAAAGGATGTGAGGGCAGTTTGTTTGAATGGGCTATCTCAGAATCAGTTTTTTAACCAGCTCCCTTCCCAATTCTTCGTTGAGCATCTTGATGATTTTTTCTTTTCCGTAACTAAGCTCTTCCCGAAGGACCGAGGAGCTTAACCGGACGTGCAGAACTTCCCGTTCGAGCTTCATTCCTGTGGTGTATTTGGCAATTGCAGGTCCCATTTGGCTATTCCACACATCCCGGACCTGTACCTGGTCCAGACCTTTCTGTAGGTGATTCTCCTGAACGAATCCCTTTAATGCCTCTGCGAGGCTCATCTCATTCTTCTTTCTGGTCATGATCACTTAAATAAGGGTCGAAACGTTTATAGGTGTACCGGATTCCGTACTGATTCTCTATTTCAATTTCATCTTCCCTGGAGGAAACCAGGGTTTCTTTCCAGGTACTGTAGGGAGTCTTATAGTACAGGTTGATACTGTCTCCCTCTACCTTTACCGAGAACTCTTCTTCATCCTCGCCGGCCAGAAAGGAGCCGTCAAATTGCGGACGTACTTTCCTTCGTACGCCTTCATTGTTGTTCACTTCGATGTAATCCACCACCTGATTGAAGGAATATTCCCGAGGTTGCTGAGATTCTTTTTCCACGCGCTTGATCTCCCAATAACCATTGAGATTCTCAATCTTTTCCTGGGTAGAACCTCCACTGCAGGAGGCCAGCAGGAGTGAAATAATTAGTAATGGTGCGTAAAACTTCATATTGAAATCATTTTATAGGACTGTCCGGTCTGTTTAACCACTTTTTCCGTTCGGTCGCCATGAGTATCACTAATAAACAACTGCCCAAGCTGATCGGTGGCCACAAGCTCCACAATATGCGCTACTCGTTTTTCATCCAGTTTATCAAAGATGTCATCGAGCAGTAAGATGGGATTTACCTTGCTGAGTTCTTTGATAAAATCGAATTGCGCAAGTTTCAGCGCAATCAAAAATGACTTCTGCTGCCCCTGAGAACCGAACTTTTTAATGGGGTGCGTCCCTATCTCAAAAGTTAAGTCATCTTTATGTGTTCCGACACTCGAATACTGGAGTGCCAGGTCTTTTTGAAGGTTCTCCCGAAACAGGGTGCCTAAATCCGCCTGGTGAAGCTGGCTTTTGTAGAGGATGTCCACCTCTTCCTTTCCGTTGCTGATGCTTGCATAGCGCTGTTTAAATATAGGTATAAAAGCATCGAGAAAAGCCTTTCTTTTTTCAAACAGCCGCCCACCGAGTTCTTGTAGCTGGAGATTATACACCTCCAGGTTGTCCTGGTCAAAGGTACGATTTGCCGCGAAGAACTTCAGGAGGGAGTTGCGCTGGGAAAGGATTTTCCCATAGGCAATCAAATCACTGAGATACTGGTTGTCTCCCTGAGAGATCACGCCATCCATGAATTTCCGCCGTGTTTCACTTCCTTCAGCAATCAAGTCACTGTCTGCCGGAGAAATAATGACCGTGGGTAGAAATCCAATGTGTTCCCTTACTTTTTCATAAACCTTGTTGTTGCGCTTGATTATTTTCTTCTGGCCTCGTTTGACGCTTACCAGAATGTGTTCTTCCCGTTCTGCCTTTTGGTAGCGGCCTTCCACAACAAAGAAATCTGCTCCATGGCGAATGTTCTGACTGGTAATGGGATTGAAGTAACTTTTGCCGAAGGCCAGGTGATAAATGCTGTCGAGAATGTTGGTTTTCCCCCTTCCGTTGTCACCTACAATACAATTGATTTTGGGATCGAAATCAAATTCAGCCGATTCAATGTTCTTATAGTTGAGTATGGAAAGGGAATTTAGGCGCATAGAAAGCTGATGATCAATATAATTTGTGGGTTCCGGACCCGAGGTAAATCAAGCTCGAAGTAGTGCAAATTAAGGGAAAGAAACAAATTAATTCTCTTTTAATTTTGAATAAATATTCTATTTTTGCCGTTCAATCAACGAATCAATGGCTACGTACAAGAAAAAAGGCGATAAACCTAGAAGCAAGGAAGAAAAACAGCGGGCTGCTGAGGAAAACTCGACTACAGCTGAAGTGTTTAACACCCTGGATCAGGGAGCTGGTAGAACAGAGGAATGGGTGTCGCGTAATCAGAAATATATTTTCATCATAATCGGGGCTGCGGCTTTGGTTATTCTTGGTTATTTGGGGTACAACTCTTTTATATTGGAACCCAAACAGCGGGAAGCCGCTCATGAGATGAACCAGGCTCAGGTATATTTCAGTGAAGCCCTCAATGCGGGAACTGCCCAGCGGGATTCTCTTTTCACACTGGCTTTGAACGGAGGTGAAGGAAAATTTGGATTCCTGGATATCGTTGATAACTATGGAAACACCGATGCAGGGAACCTGGCGCGCTACTACAGCGGAATGGCTTACTACCATACCGGAAATTATCAGCAGGCCATAGATATGCTTGATAAATTCAAGTCAAAAGACCAGATGCTTGCTCCCCTGGCAAAAGGAACCATCGGGGATGCCTTTATGCAGTTAGATCAGCCTGAGGAGGCCCTTGACTTTTATGAAGATGCTGCCTCCTTGCGTGACAATAATTTTACGACTCCTAAATTCCTATTCAAGGCGGCGATGGTTTCCCTTGAACTTGGAAAGGGGAGTGATGCGGAGAAATTTTTAAGCCGCATTAAAAACGAATATCCTGAGTCCGCCGAGGCATCGGAAGTGGAGGTGTATCTAGGGCAGGCGCAGGCAATGAATTAAATCAACTTTATGGCGACAGCAGGAAAAAACCTTTCCGCATACGATAAAAGCACAATCCCAAACGCGAAGGAATTCAGGTTTGGGATTGTTGTTTCTGAGTGGAATGACGATATTACAGAAAATCTATTTGAGGGTGCCTATCAGACCCTCAAGGAACTGGGAGCGACCGATGAGCATATCACACGGTGGAACGTTCCGGGAAGTTTTGAGCTGGTTTACGGTTGCAAGAAGATGCAGCAGACCTACGACATGATGGATGCCATCATCGCAATCGGAAGTGTGATACAGGGGGAGACCCAGCACTTCGATTTTGTCTGTGACGGCGTGACCCAGGGGATTAAGGATCTCAATGTTCAGAATGACATCCCGGTGATTTTCTGTGTACTAACCGATAACACCCGGCAGCAGGCTATTGACCGCTCTGGAGGAAAGCACGGAAATAAAGGCGCCGAAGCGGCTGTTGCAGCGGTAAAAATGGCGCACCTTCGGATGGAAGCCCGCCTGTAGAAGTAAAGCGGAGCGGGGCCTGGCGGCACTGTTTTTGTTGGAGATACTATTAAGGCGGAGGATTCCTTGAATTCTTCAGCAAATTCAGTAAATTTGATAACTATCGCTAAAGGGATAACACTTTGAAAATCAGTTTTTATAAAGCCAGAAAAAATATCCGCTATAACTATACGCCGCGCTACTACAAAGGCAAGGATGCAGGAAATATCTATGACTTTGGTTCGAAATTCACGAAATATAGAGAAACGACCAATGACATAGACTTCGGCTCCCAGTGGGCAGAAGCCAGGCGAAGAAGCAGAAATCGCGGGAACCGGGAGATCAACCTCCGGGTATTGATTATTATCCTTGTGCTGGTGTTGATCTTCCTTTGGATCATTGATTTTGATTTGTCGATCTTTTCGAACCCCTTTTAAATGACGGATGTTATACATCTTTTACCAGACCACGTTGCCAATCAGATTGCTGCAGGGGAGGTAGTGCAGCGTCCTGCATCGGTCATTAAGGAACTGTTGGAAAACTCCATCGATGCCGGTGCGACACGAATTAGTGTAGTGATTAAGGATGCGGGCAAAACACTCATTCAGGTAGTGGATGACGGTCAGGGAATGAGCCCGTCGGATGCACGGGTGTGTTTTGAACGGCATGCCACTTCCAAGATAAAAACCGCGGATGATTTATTTCGCCTGCAAACCAAAGGGTTTAGGGGAGAGGCTTTAGCTTCTATTGCAGCTATTGCTCATGTGGAACTGAAAACCAGAAGGGAGCAGGATCAGGTAGGAACCAGCGTGAAGATAGAGGGTAGTGAAGTCGTTTCTCAGGAGCCCTGTGTGGCTCCCAAAGGAACTTCTATTTCAGTGAAAAACCTGTTTTACAATATACCGGCACGCCGAAACTTTCTCAAGAGCGACAGCGTGGAGACCCGGCACCTGATCGATGAATTTCAACGGGTGGCATTGGCTCATCCCGCCATTCATTTTACTTTTACCCATAACGGAACCGAGTTTTTTCAACTCCCTGCCACCAATTACCGCCAGCGAATCGTGGGTATTTTTGGTGGAAAAACAAACGAAAAACTGGTTCCCGTCAAAGAAGACACTGAAATAGTGAAGATTCATGGGTTTGTGGGTAAACCCGAATTCGCCAAGCGAAGCAGGGGAGAGCAGTTCTTTTTTGTAAACGACCGGTTCATCAAAAGTCCCTATCTGCACCACGCGGTGACCGCAGCCTTTGAAGGCCTGTTAAAGGACAAGGCACATCCGAGTTACTTTATCTACCTCAGTATTGATCCAAAGAGCATCGACATTAATATTCATCCCACCAAGACGGAGGTCAAATTTGATGACGAACAAGCACTTTATTCGATTTTACGCAGTACGATCAAGCACAGCCTGGGACAATTCAGTGTAGCCCCGGTTCTGGATTTCGATCGGGATGCTTCTTTTGACACCCCCTACAGCTTTAAAGACAAACCTATCGAAGCTCCTAAAATTGAAGTGGATCGCAATTTTAATCCATTTGATCAGGAAACCAGGCCTTCTTCCTATTCCTCCTCGGGCTATAGGAAAGAGCCGCGCGCAGGAGAGTGGGAAGGATTGTATACGGGTCTGCAGGAACACCAGTTCGATACGGCCGTATCCCAGCTGGATCAGGTGGAGTTTGAAAGTGAGCAGGATGCTGCCAAGCTATTCGAGGATGAGACGCAGGAACACCTGGAGAATTCCATTTTTCAACTGAACAGGAAGTTCATTGTCAGCTCGCTTAAAACCGGACTGCTGGTCATTGACCAGCACCGGGCGCACGTCAGGATTTTGTATGAAGAGCTGTTGAAAAACATAACGGTAAGCGCAGCCGTGAGTCAGCAGTTGCTCTTTCCTTTGGAGCTCAGCTTCAGCCATAGGGAAATGGAGCTGTTGGCAGAGGCGCGGGAATCTTTAGAACAGGCCGGATTTATCTTTTCCACTATGGAGGCTGGTAATGTTCAGATTAGCGGCATTCCCACGCCACTTTCGGAAAGCGAGGTTCCTGCGCTGTTGCATCAGTTACTGGCGGACCTGGAGAATGAAGTGCCCGATACAGGATTTGCCTACACCGATACCCTGGCTAAATCCCTGGCCGAAGGCATGGCTGTGAAAGCAGGGGTCCGGCTCAGTACCGCGGAACAACAGAATCTGCTTAACGCCTTATTTGCCTGTAAGGAATCCAGTGTAACTCCTAACAACAAACCGATTTTCATTACTTTGTCTGTGGATGAAATCGATAAAAAATTTATATAAATGGGAAGAATGACCGAGACCGTCAAGGTCCTGCTGATAACGAATGTGCTGTTTTATATCGGGACCCTTACCATTGGTGATACGGCGTATCGGTTGTTTTCACTTTGGTTCTTCGAGAATGAGAACTTCAGGGCCTGGCAGTTTGTGACCCATATGTTCATGCATGGTGGTTTCACCCACATTCTCTTTAATATGTATGCCCTGTGGGCCTTTGGGAGTCCCATTGAACAGGTTCTGGGCCAGAAAAAGTTCCTGTTCTTTTATTTTTCAGCAGGTATCGGAGCAGCACTGATTCACACGCTGGTCAATTACTATCATTTTGAATCCGGTTTTCAAGCTCTGCTGGGCGCCGGACTGGATCCGGACAGCATCTGGCGAATCCTGGAAACGGGGCAGTACAACACGGGGATTTTAAGTGACACCATCACTAATGAATTACTGGCGGATTTCTACGGATCGGTCAATACTCCGGCGGTCGGTGCCTCGGGAGCAATATATGGTATTCTTGTAGCGTTTGGAATGACGTTTCCCAATGTTCAGTTATTTCTTTTATTTGTGCCCATACCCATTAAAGCCAAATATTTTATTCCTGCCCTGATTGGAATTGATATCATTTCAGGATTTTCGGGATACTCGTTGTTTGGAGGAGGAATCGCTCACTTTGCCCATGTGGGAGGGGCGCTGTTTGGCTTCATTATGATGTGGTACTGGAGGAAAAACAGTTTTAATAATAACAGGTGGTATTAGATGAGTAGTACAAACTGGAAATTGCGGTTTCAGATGGCCAGCATCACTGAAAAGCTTATTGCAGTGAATGTGGTGGTGTTTGTATTGTTTTACTTGCTGCAAACCCTGGCCTTTCTCTTTAACTGGCCTGCGGATTTCTTACTGGAATGGCTGGTCTTTCCAAAAGATCCGGGTGAGTTTCTCTTTAAGCCCTGGTCCATTATCACCTATGCATTTTTGCATAGTGGTATCTGGCATATTTTATCCAATATGCTGATTCTCTACTTTTCCGGAATGTACTTCCTTCAGTTTTTTTCCCCTAAGAAACTGCTGAACTTCTACTTGCTGGGAGCCATTTTCGGGGCCTTGATGTATATGCTCAGTTACAATCTCTTCCCGGCATTTTCGGGATTGGGTCGATCCTACCTCCTGGGAGCTTCTGCAGCGGTGATGGCGGTACTGGTGGGTGTTGCCACTCATGTACCCAATCTGGGGGTGCGGCTGATGTTTTTGGGGACCCTGAAGATCTGGTGGATAGCGGCATTCCTGGTGATACTGGATGTCATTCAGATTCCTATTAGTAATCCGGGCGGGCATATTGCCCATCTGGGAGGTGCGGCCTTTGGATATGTTTATGCCAAACAACTGGGGAAAGGAAATGACTTTGCCAGTGGTTTTGAGAAATTGGTAGATTGGTTTTTGGGGCTGTTTTCAAGGAGTTCTTCCAGTTCGCGTAAGAGTAATCTGAAAACCGTTCACAGGCGAAAAGGTGGGGAGCGTACCGCACCCTATGCACGCAGGCCACATAAGGAGGATATTGATCAGGCTAAGGTCGATGCCATTCTTGATAAAATCAGCAAGAGCGGCTACGACAGTCTGACCCGTCAGGAGAAGGATTATTTGTTCAACGCTGGTAAGAACGACAAGTAATGAAGGGGCTGGCCTGGTATGATAAGGTCCTGTTTGTGATTAACTCCTTCTTTGGAGCAGCCCTTTTATTGTCCTATCTACTACCTTACATTCCCCCTAAATCTTTTAACCTGCTGTCGGTTTTGAGTCTGGCGGTTCCGCCACTGATTGTGGTTAACGTTATTTTTCTGTTCTATTGGCTGGTCAGGCTAAAAAGGCAAATCCTGCTGCCTTTGGTGATCCTGCTCATTGGCTACAATCACGTGACCTCCCTGTATGTTTTTTCCCGTAATACATCGCTGGAAGAAGGTGAGAACTTTGTCAAGGTGCTCAGTTATAACGTCCGGCAGTTTAATCAATTTCAGTGGAGTGAGCGCGATAGTATCCCCAATGAAATATCCAATTATATTGCCAGGCAGGATCCGGACATACTGACATTTCAGGAATACTTCCGGGGAGAACTGGAGGTCGCCGGTCGGTTTGAATATAAAACGGTGCAGCTTAAAGATCAATCGGATGAATTTGGGCAGGCCATTTTCTCCAAGTATCCCATATTGGAATACGGTTCCCTGAACTTCCCCACCAATAGTAACAACAATGGAATTTTTGCCGATATAGCGTTTCCCTCCGATACGCTCCGGGTGATCAATGTCCACTTCCAGTCCTTCGGAATCAAACCGGACATGGATAATCTGGATTCTGCCTCCTCTAAAAGGGTCTTCAAAGGCATGGGGCAGACCTTCGAAATCCAGCAGGAACAAATGGAATTGGTACGGGAAGTAATTAAGCAATCGCCCTATCGCATTCTACTGATGGGAGATTTCAACAATACTCCGTACTCCTATATCTATCGGGAACTGCGGTCCATGGGACTTCAGGATGCGCACAAAGTAAAGGGGAATGGATTTGGGCGGACCTTTGATTTCGAGTACTTTCCCCTG
>JAJUIC010000141.1 GCA_029265595.1 Flavobacteriaceae bacterium | reverse complement strand
CGTTGAACCAGACTGCTGCCAGCGGCTGATCGGTAGCCTCCCGCACAATGAACTACCACAGGTTTGTCTGTTGGTACCTCCTTTATACGCTGGTTTAGTTCCGGAAGCGGAATATGAAGGGACTGGTCGAAGATTTTACCCGCTCGAACTTCGCTCTCGTTTCGAACATCCAGAATATGGTAGTTCTCCTGACGGTCCCTGAAATCCTGCAGATTGAGTTGGGCCGGTTCATTTTGAGGTAAATCCAGCGTTAAAGCGGCAACCACCTGATTTTCATATCCGATTTTCGCGGTTCGTTCCAGAAGCTCCTCCAGGTTCTCAATCCGGTCTACCACCAGATAGAATTTCTGATCAGGCTCCACCACACTTCCCAACCAGGTCTCGAACTTATCTGTCTCGCTGCGGCCCATGATATTGATACTTCCCGGGAGGTGCCCCTTTTTGAATTCCATTGCGTCCCTGGTATCCACCACCAGGTGCTCCTCCAATGGTCCCTGTACATCCAGAAGAATGGGAACCTTAGCTAGCGCCTTGCTGAGTTTAGCGGCCCCTTTGCGGTTGAGCTCCACATTGAAGCCAAAATAATGCGGAATAAAAGGCTGGTCCTTCAGGATTTCCGCTACGAAAGTCTCCTGGTCCTGGTTTTTGAAGGCCCAGTTAAACTGCCGTTCCTGACCAAGGGTACTGCTATCGGCGTCGCTAAGGTTCTTTCCGCAGAGCGAACCGGCACCGTGTGCAGGATAGATGATGGTTTCATCCGGTAGATCGTTGAACTTGGTCTGAATGGTCTGATACATCATGGCGGCGAGTTCTTTTCTCAGCGCAGTCTGATTTCCGGCTTTCTCCCGCAGATCCGGCCGTCCTACATCTCCAATGAACAAGGTGTCTCCACTAAAGAGAACATGCTGCTGACCGTCTGTTGCATAGTAGCTCAGGCTATCGGGAGAATGTCCTGGAGTGGCGAGGGCATGGATCTCAGCTTTGCCTATCTTAAGACGTTGTCCATCCTCCAGGGGCTGGTACTCATAAGCTGGTCCGGCCTCCGGATTGATATAAATTTTGGCTCCTGTTTCCTGTTGAATCTGTAAATGAGAACTCACAAAATCGGCATGGGGATGCGTCTCAAGGACTGCTACAATCCGTGCATTTTGTTGTTCAGCATATTGATAATAAGGTATAGGGTTACGAGCTGGGTCGACTATAGCCATCTCTCCCTCACTTACCAGTGCATAGGAATAATGGGCAAGGGGTTCGTCTTTAAATTGTTTAATTTCCATAACTAAGATTTTATGATGAATACAAAGATACCGAGCCCAAATAAGGTCTGCAGTAACTTTTGTTACAAGCGTAGAAGGTTTAGATTGTTGGAAAATTTTAGGAAGTCAAAAAGAATTCCATGTACAGAATCAGGGCGGACATGGCGAAAATGAAATATCCGAACATGGTCTTGAGTCCGGAAGCCTTGATGTAATTGCCAATATAGGTACCCAGGAAGATTCCTATAAGGGCAATACCAGTTAATGGTAATAGGAATCCCCAACGAATTTGGGTGGTAAGTGCTTCTCCGAAAAGGAATCCCAGTAGGGACTGTAAGGCAATAATGATGAGGGAGGTGCCGATGGCCGTTTTCATGTCCATTCGTGTTAGGAGCACCAGCGCGGGTATGATTAAAAAGCCACCTCCGGCTCCTACCAGGCCACTGAGTCCACCAACCACCAATCCCTGCAGTATGATGACCAGGTATTTATAGGGGTCTGAAGAATTATGATTGGTCTTGGGCGTTTTACGACCGTTGATCATGGAAACACCAGCCGGAATCATCAGCAAGGCAAACATCCCCAGCATGAGCATTCTGCGGGTAAACTCAAAGCTCCCGATGCTAAAGAGGGTGTCGGGCAGGGCAGGGATGACAAATGCCCGAACCAGACTCACTCCAATAATGGAAGGGATGGCAAAAATGACGGCTACTTTCCAGTTGACCAGGTTTTTGAAATGTTGCTGCAAGCCACCTGCAAGGGCCGTGCTTCCTACAATAAAAAGGGAGTAAGCGGTAGCGGCTTGTTCTTCCAGCTTAAACAGGTAAACCAGTACAGGTACGGCCAATATGGAGCCACCTCCGCCAATCAGTCCAAGACTAAGTCCAATCAAAAGTGCACTAAAATAGCCGAGTAGTTCCAATACCTATTTGTTATTCTTGAAAGACAAAATTAGGAATTAACCCTGATTGCTACGGTAACATTTATAACAGAGGAGTTCTGGTAGGAGGTCAACCATTTAAATAACATTTTAGAATAACCTTCTTCCAACCAATCCTATGGTCCTATTGGAGGAATTCCCGAAAATTGTCCCGGTTAATGATGGTTACCCGGGTGTCATAGGTCTCTTCAAAAATTTTAGGCGTCCTTACCTTTGCTTTTGGATTCCATTTTATTTCATAAGCTTTAATGGCTCCAGCTTCTTCCTCCAGATAATCGATTTCCTGCTGCCTGCTTGTCCTCCAGAAATAACCTCTGGCCAAAGATTCAGAATAGGCATTTTTTTTCAGACGTTCGGCAATAAGAAAATTCTCCCAGAGGTTGCCGCTGTCCTGTCTGAGACTCATCGGTCTTAAATCCCCAATAATCATATTTCGAACGCCGGTATCATAGAAAAATATTTTCTGATTGGTCTTGATTTCATTTCTCAAATTCCGGCTGAAACTTGGGAGTTTAAATATGACGAAGGCCTGCGTGAGAAGGTCAATGTACGTAGCAACTGTTTTTTTATCAATTCCTATAAGTTGGGACAATTCATTGTAGCTCACTTCACTTCCTATTTGAAAGGCGAGTGCCCGGAGGAGCTTTTCCAAAACTTCAGGTTTTCTGATTCCCCCATAACTTAAAATATCTTTATATAGATAACTTTCTGTTAGTTGTTTTAAAATCCCTCTTTCTTCACCTACGTTATTAATGACCTCAGGGTACATTCCATAGATGATTCTTAATTCTAACTGTTGTTCAGCTTTTAAGTATCCCATAGTGGTTTGAAATTCTCCCCAGGAAATAGGATAAAGCCGATATTCCCATTTTCTTCCCGTTAATGGCTCCTGAGTTTGATTATTGAGCTCAAAGGCAGAAGAACCACTTACCAGTATTTCAATTCCTTTCAGTTGATCGGTAATCAGTTTAAGTGTCAAACCGATGTTATCGATTCGTTGGGCTTCGTCTATAAACACTGTGTGGTGAGTCCCAATGATATTTTTGAGTTGTTCAAGATTCACATCAGACAGTAACTTTCGAACACTAGGATCATCCCCGTTCAAAAAAAGATATTCTTTTCCACTTAATAATTTTCTGAAAAGGGTAGTTTTCCCTACCTGCCTCGGCCCGATTAACAGAATTGCTTTACCCGAACCAAGTCGCTTTATAATGATATCTTCAAGGTTTCGTTTTATCATAATAAGATGTTGTGTGACTTCCTATTCCCTGAAAATACGTATTTTTAGGGAACGTATTCCCCAAATATACGTATTTTTGGGGAATATATTCCCCAAAATTCCAAATTAAGCAGACAGAGTATTTTTTTTAGCCGGGTAAACCAAGATGAGATTTACCTCCAGAAGTCATTCAGATATTGGAAAAAGCAGATGTTCTAACTATCCGCAAGGTGGTCGTAATTGACTCCAACTCGAAGGCCCTTTAGGCCGCTGACGTCGTGTAGGGATTCCAGCTCCAGCTCTTCCAAATCATCCAGAAGTACGCCTTTGTTCTGCAAAAATAGGATATAGTCCTTGTACTCCTCAATGTCCCGGGCATTCATATATACCATAGCAATTTTCCCAGGTTGAGTCAGTCGCTCATCACTGTCCTTAAGTGTGATTTTGTCAATACGCTTTTTGATGATCTCGTACCGAATGTTGTAGGTGCCTTCCACATCAAATCTTCTCTCGTCTGGCCTAAAGCTGATGTCGATAGGATTGACATTGACAAATATCAGCTGGGTGGTCTCTAACGGAACCTTCATCTGCGGAGCTAATTTCGAAGTGATACTCGCCATGGCGGCCATGGAGGTAAGTTGCCACAGCCGGATGTTTTTCAAATATAAAGGGCTAAAGGTCCTGTCCGGAGCGATGGACTGACCAATATAAATATCATATTCTACCCCGTCGGTTCTGAATTTCTCAAAATAACAGGGAAAGGAGCTTTGGACCTCTACGTTAAACAGTTCGAGATACCCGTTAATGGCTTCATTAACCATGTGAATGGACGCCTCCAGGTTTCTTCTGTTGGCAAAAGCCTTTCCGGTATCCGGATCAATGACAGCCTGGTAATTTTCGATGAGAGTGGCCGCCCTGGAATCAGTTTGCTTAAAGTGATGGAGGGTTTCTTCCACATCGCGCTCGAGAAAATCTATTACACGCATTTGAAAACTATCCATAGATTCGTCATGGAGCTCGTCCAAAAACCGGCTACAGGT
>JAJUIC010000158.1 GCA_029265595.1 Flavobacteriaceae bacterium | reverse complement strand
TTTCTGCCGTAGAACTCGAAGGCCTTCAGGTGTGCAATCTCATGAATAAGGGTCATTAAAAACCGGTAAGGGTTGAGATTGGAGTTGACGGTAATCTGATGTACTCCGCCGGGAAGCCGACGGTAATCCCCGTGCCGGGTCTTGCGCTCGTTTACAATCTTCAGGTGAATCCGATTCTCCTTTATCAGGAACAACACCGGATCCACTGCGACAGGAGGAAGGTATTTGGCAAGGGTTTCTTTCATTTTTACGGCGTACTGTTGGAAACCTGTAAGAGTTTTCCGTTATAAAACTGATTCCCGGTAAGGGCAAAATTTCCAATATACCCGGCCATGGCTTTGGGTGTGGTCGGCACCTCCAGTCCCGGAAAGGCTTCTCCCAGCATTTCGGTCTGCACGGCCCCAAGGGCCAGCACATTAAAGGAAGGTCCTGTCTCTTTATATTCCTCCGCCAACAACTCGGTAAGAGTAATGACCGCTCCCTTGCTGGAGGAATAGGCAGCCAGACCTGCGAATTTTACACTACCCTGAACGCCTCCCATACTACTGATGCTCACTACGTGTCCATCACGATTCATAAAAGGCAGCACTTTCTGGATTAAACTGGCCACACCAAAAACATTCACCTTATACACCCATTCGAAATCCTCCCGGGTCACCTCCGCAAAGGGTTTATTCACAATCGCCCCCGCATTGTTGATCAGGATATCCACTTTATCCCAGGTTGCCTTTATATTGGCCTGTACCTGGTCCAGATTCTCCGGGTTGGTGATATCGCAGGAAAAGCTACGAACATTAGGAAAGTCAAGTCCCTCTACAGGTCGGGCGTTTCGAGACAGCGCCAGGACCTGATGTCCCTGACGGGCGAAAAGCTTCACAAGTTCAAATCCTATTCCCCGGCTGGTTCCGGTTACGACAATATGCTTCATTTTTATGCTATTCTTCTATCATTTGAATGGATCGCTCCGGATCGTTTGCAATCCCGATCACTCCCGGAATCAACTTCTCAATCAACTGGGTCATATGAGCCGTGTCCATATACTGAAATTCATCACTCACGTGATGGTAGTAATCATAGTTGGTAAAATCAAAGGTAGAAATGCTTTGGGCGGGGATGTTGAAATCCTGATAAAAAGGATAATTGTCACTTCTGCGGAAGAGCTGATATTCCTTGGCCTGAGGTAAAAAACCAATGACCTTTTCCCCAGTGTAGTCATTAAACTCCTGGGCCAGGTTCGAGAGTTCATATCCGGTCAGGTACACATCGTAATCTTTGCCGGTCATGGGCACTCCAATCATTTCGATGTTGAAAAGCACGTAAAGGTCCAGATTCTCCTTCTTAAGTCGATTGGAGAGGTGTCTTGCACCTACCAGACCCATCTCTTCTGCCGAGAAAAAGCTGAAAAGAATGCTGCGTCTGGTATCCACCCCGGAAAGATGTTTGGCCAGTTCCAGAACCGCTGTCGTTCCACTGGCATTGTCATTGGCGCCATTGGCGATGGTATCCCCTTCCACAGGTTTGCCGGTGCCGATATGATCGTAATGCGCCCCAATCATGACGAATTCGTCCTTTAGCTGGGGATCACTGCCTTCTTTAAGACCCACAAGATTGTATCCTGTCAGGCCCTTGATTTCAAAAGAATCCCGATAGGATTCAAAGTAGGGTTCAATACCGTGTTCCCGGAGGATGTTTTCAATATATACAGCAGCCTTTTCGATTCCTTCTGACCCTGTATTCCTTCCCTCCAGATCATCGGATGAAAGGTATTCCAAAATTTCTGACACATCTGCCTGGGAAACGAGTGTTCCGCTGTCGGATGCTTCCATTGCAGCAGCATCGACATCACCCGACTGACCTTTTGAAGCGGAGGTTTTCGCATCTCCACAGGCTAAAAAAACCAAGGAAGCCAGCAGGAATAAAAATGGTATGGTAGTTTTTCTCATATGACTAAAGATAAAAAAATCCCGCAGATCGCGGGCCTGTAAAATAAAAAAGACAAAGCTCACAGCAAAACCCCTGGGGCTCAAAATTAAAGAATCGCCTAAAAATAAATTCTCAGGCGATTCTTCTACATTATAAAGAGGATTGCATGGTGGCCTATGCCAGCATTACAACCGGATTCTCCATATACTGTTTAAAGGTCTGAAGGAATGCAGCACCTGTAGCACCATCAACCGTTCTGTGGTCACAGGCCAGGGTGACTTTCATCACGTTGCCCACCACAATCTCTCCATCCTTAACCACCGGCTTTTCAACAATGGCACCTACTGAGAGAATAGCGGAATTGGGCTGGTTAATAATACTGGTAAATTCGGTTATACCGAACATTCCAAGATTGGAAACCGTAAAAGTACTTCCTTCCATCTCTTTAGGCTGCAACTTCTTGTTACGGGCCTTTCCAGCCAATTCCTTTACATTAGCACCAATCTGAGTCATACTCATCTGATCTGCAAAGGGAAGCACCGGCACAACCAGTCCTTCATCCACGGCAACCGCAACTCCGATATGGATATGTTTGGCCAGGGTGGTGGTATCCCCGGTCCACTGAGAATTTACCTGTGGGTGTTTTCTCAGGGCCATGGCAACGGCCTTAATGACCATGTCATTATAGGACACCTTGGTGTCAGGCAGGCTGTTGATCTGCTTTCTGCTGGCAATAGCACCCGTCATATCCAGTTCAATGGCCAGATAATAATGCGGAGCGGTAAATTTAGATTCTCCCAGACGTCGGGCGATAGTTTTCCTCATCTGTGAATTCTTGACTTCTTCGAAGGACTCCTCACCGGCCGGCACATAGGCCTGTGTGGCTTGAGGAGCGGACGCCTCTTGAGGGGCCGCAGCCTGTTTGGTCTCAGCTGCAGTTTCAGAAGGCTGGTACGCTTCGATATCCCTGCGAACAATACGACCGTTCTCTCCGGATCCCTTGACCTGAGTCAAATCGATTCCCAAATCTTCAGCCATTCTTTTGGCCAGTGGAGAAGCGAAGATTCTTCCTTCCTGAGTGGAAGAAGTCTGGGTCGCTTCTTGTTTTTCCTCCTTGGTCGGAGCAGCTTTTTCCTCCGCTTTATCAGAAGAAGCAGTTTCTTTTTTGGAACCAGCATTCAGCACAGCATCCACATCAGTTCCTTCTGGACCAATTATGGCCAGAACGGCATCAACCGGTGCGGATTCTCCTTCTTCAATTCCAATATGCAAAAGGGTACCGGAATAGAAAGATTCAAATTCCATGGTAGCCTTGTCCGTTTCGATTTCAGCAAGAATATCTCCTTCCTCAACGCTGTCCCCAACATTTTTAAGCCAGGCTGCGACAGTTCCTTCTTCCATGGTATCACTCAGCCGAGGCATGTTGATGATCTCAACTCCTTCCGGAATAGCTCCACCACCTTGCTGCTGTTCCCCTGTTGTTTCTGAAGGGGCATCTTGAGCTTTCTCTTCCTGCTTATCCTCTGCCGCTTTGGTCTCTCCCTGATCTCCTCCTTCCAACAGAGCAGAAATGTCTTCACCTTCTTCTCCCACAATGGCAAGCAGAGCATCTACAGGGGCACCTTCGCCTTCTTCCACTCCAATATGAAGCAAAGTTCCTTCATAAAAGGATTCAAAT